>WRKD01000220.1 GCA_009778255.1 Bacillota bacterium | reverse complement strand
ACGTAAAGATAAAAATTTCTGATATTATTTTAGCGAAAAATATAGTAAATAATTCTAATAATGGTGGTTCCAATAATACTACCGGCTCGGACGGTACCAAGAATAGCGATGTAGCCACAACAAATGACGCGATTGTTGACTCCAGCGTGCCTCTTAGTGGGCTGAATATCAATCCCTTTACTGATATAAATGAAAGCGACTGGTTTTACGAAGATGTGCTCTGGGGTCATGAGCACGACCTGTTCAAGGGTACGAGCAAAACCGAGTTTTCGCCGCACCTTCCAATGACTCGCGCCATGATGGTGACGGTGCTCGGACGGCTTTACGGCTTAACGGATATTACCTCTGACTCACCTTTTACTGATATGGATGGCTCGTCTTATTATGCGCCCTATGTCAACTGGGCTCACCAAACTGGTATTGCTACAGGCATTGGGGGTGGTAAATTTGCGCCAGAGTTACCTATTACGAGGCAAGATTTAGCTGCTATTCTCTATCGTTACGAACAGCATATAAATAAGGTTCCATCTGGAGTGATTGCCGATAAAGAATTCTCCGACTGGTCAAGTGTCAGCGATTACGCAAAAATTGCAGTGAATTCCCTCACAGCACAAGGTATTATCAACGGAAAATCATACAACTTGTTTGATCCGCAAGGTAAAGCAACACGGGCAGAAGTAGCAGCTATGCTCCATAGGTTTGTAGAAAGCATAAAGGAAAAGTAAAAACTTAATTGTTGATATCAATCCAAGGAACTCTTTTCAAAAAATCTATTGTGGAGAGTTCCTTTTTTGCACTAATCAAGGCTTATCGTTCACTTTTGTACGTGGATAGAATAATAACGTCAATCCTCCAAACACATAGCATAGTATCATATTACTAAGTGCTTGGGAAAAAGCCTCTTCTTGTAGGCATTGATTCGCACTACAGGGCGGTGACCAGTCACAACTTTCGGGAACATACAGGCAATTGAAATTGCTATCGTCAGGCCGTGGCAAAGCAACTATCAAAAAATTAGCTGTCGTCCATAGTATACACAAAATTACACCAATAAAAACTAAGTTTCTAGCGATTATTTTTCCTTTGAAAAAGATAGCAACAGCAGCGCAAATAAAGATTGTTGCGATTATCAGCGGGGCTATAACATAGATGCTGTCAATAAAATTGGCTGCTCCAATAATTATTGAGTTTGCATATGTAGCCGAAACGATCAAAAAACAAATGCCCAGAATGACACATAATATTCCGTAAAATACTAAAATCGCTCCACCGATTTTGTCACTGACTTTCTTTAAAAATGATCTATGCTCCATGACGTATACTATTTTAGGTGTATCATTTGCCGTGTGAAAATTATTTGATAAATCGTCATTCATTTTTTCCTTTCTGGGTGGCCGAAACAAAAAGGACACCTGCTCTTGGTGTCCAAACCAGCTATAACTCTTTCAAGTCGTCGCTTCGAGCAAGGTGCCCTTTTCTTCGACTTAAAGAGAACGTTATAACTGATTTGGACTCCTAAATTGTAGCATAACCAGAAAAAGATGCCAAATATGCTTTGCCGCCATTACGGATGTAGCAGTTTAAAGCGGTACAATTAAGTCAATCTTGGCCGTAAAGGTTAAATCATATAAGTCAGTTCACAGTCGTATACTGGATAGCCGTTGATTTTTTCTCTACATATTTTATACAGAATAAAAGGTTTATCATCAATAAGCCTCATACCGCTGTCAGGGGGCATCAGCAACTCATGTTCCGCTCTTCCGGTAACACAAGGTACATATGCTCCCGGCACGCCTTTTGGCAAATAAATTCGCAGTAACGCATCATAGCCATGATCCATTTCAATTATCTTGCATAGGCTTGTGCTCAAAAATCCTTCTTCCGCTGCCCACCAATTCTTTTTACGTGCATCATACAACTTTTTTACGAAAAGATCTGCTACACCCCGGTAGACAACGATATTTTCCGGAACTCTTGGAGCCCAAGAGATTATAACTGCTAATACTTCAATCATAGGCTTGAAAACATCTTTTGAAAAAATACGGGCGTCTGGTGTCTCTCGCAGTATCGAATTCATTTGCCAATAATTAAAACCACAATATAGTTCCACTACGTCCCAGGTATAGGAGTTGAAAATCTTTTTTAGCATAAGCATATTTTCTTTATAGGCATCTGCCCATTCACCATAGTGTTTTTTACCCCATAATTCAGCGTCTTCCTTTGAGGAAAACTCACGATACAAGGATTTATCTATTGGCATTTGCGCAACCCCCTATGGCATTGATATTTTCTTCAAAATGTGATAAAATACGAGCATAGAATATATATCTATGAACTTTAATTTGCTTACTTTCAGCCGCAGGGTTGAATGCTCTTCAATTTAGAGCACTCAACCCTGCGGCTGGCGTTAGCTTCCGCAGAAATACTTTATTTTGAAGGGAGCTAATGAATATGCCGGATTCAGGAACGCCCACCCAGAAGCTATACCAAGCTATTTTCAATCGTCTGCCTGAACAAGATATGGATGAAGCTGACCTGCCTGATTTATTCGAAATATTGGATACTCTAGCACCACGAGAAGCCGAAGTTATTCTAAAGCGTTTTGGTATCACTCATAAAGAGATGACGCAAGCCGCAATTGCCGCTGAATGGGAAATCACCCCCGGACGCGTGGGGCAAATCGAACAGAAAGCTCTACGTAAACTTAAGCATCCGTCCCGTGCGGACAAAGTGAAATTGCTGTTTGCTCTCCGTAGCGATCTGAGAAAACACATTAACGCCCTAAATCAGTGCATTGATGATCTAACTGCAGAAAATAACCAGCTTCACGTGGCGCAAATTGTACTACAAAACAGCCTTCATATGATCGCTCAAATGGCTAGCCTCCACAAGGATGAGATAGCCCAATACGGCATCAATCAGGTTGTTTCAGCCGACTCCCACATAGACGTGTTGGATTTTTCGATGCGAGTATACAGTGCCCTCATTAGAAGCGGCATCGCTATGATTGGGGATTTAGTCTCAAAGAACCGAAAAGACCTGATGCGCATTAGAAACCTTGGCAGCGTGGGAGTTAAGGAGATTGAAAAAAAGCTCGCTGGTCTTGGCGTTGTATTACACAATAACTGAAAGGCATTAACCAATAATCCCGTCGCTATCCGGCGGGAATTTTTACTAAAAGGGTTCTATCTTTATTTTGTCATTACAAATCGCTATCTCCGTTTTAAGCAACAAAATCTCTGGATGATCTGGTGGCAGAGTTTTTTCTTTTATTTCTAACAACTCCCGGTAATAAATTTGAGCAAAATCGTAGTCGCCAACTTTTTTATTGTAATCAGCTATTATATAAAGGATATCTATCATGCGCGGAGAGCCATATCCAAATAGATTTTCAACAACTTTCTCTGTAATTAATAATAGCGTATTGTTATTGATATTTGGGAAAGGCAAATCGTCATCCTTAATCAAATCCCCATCTTCTATATCAAACAAAGGCAAATCGTCATCTTTATTGAGTTGGGGTGGGGACATAGCAAGTTTTTCATAAGCTTCCAGGATTGTTTCTGGAGTAGCTTCAACTACTTCCGATGAATGGTATGCTAAGCCTTTTAAATACCATTCCAGAGCAATATCACTTTTGCCCAGCTCTGTGTATATTTTTGCTATATCACAACAAACGTCAGTAGCTGTAAGAACTAACCCTTCAAATTCCTCATACGAATCACATACTGCCAGTACACTATTGTAGAAATGTAGCGCAATATCATAATCGCCGAGTCTAGAATAAGCATCTCCTAGCTCCTTAATAGTACCCGCATCTTCATGTACGCTTTCATAGTCGTGGCATACTCTGCTATACCCGTCACTTTCCAAGGCTTTTGTATAGTATTCAATCGCCTTTTCATATTCTCCATAAAAATTGAAATTAATGCCAAGGCGGTGGCAAACACTTTGAAAAAACAAATCGGATATCTCTCCGTCCTCTAAAAGTGGTTCCATAAAACTAACGATTGAACAAACATGAGGTAGATTATTATAATGCTCCTCATATGAAGCCGGCTCATAGTCATGCATCTCTAATATCTGATCAATCATTTCAAGGCACTGTTCAATGATAATCGTATCTGCTTTTAAGTCATCACGGATGACTTCTTGTAAAAGCCGATGAATATGCAGAAATCCCTTTTCATACTTTACCAGGGAATACTTGGTTAACTCCAATATTATTTGATTGCACTGTAGTTTGTCGCGGAGCTCATCGCGTAGCGGAACTGGTAAATAACTTTCCGGTATCTCTTCACCATTTTCTATATCCTCTTCAGCAGGTAATTTCCATTCCCATAAACACTCTGCCTCTCGGATAAATGCAGACAATGGAATTTCGTCTGGCGCAAAATAGGCACACAGATTCAGCAATTGCCGCGCACTTTCCAATTGGATTTTGTCAATTGAAATTTGCCACGCAGCTCGTACTGTCTTTCCATAGTCGGTTAAAGCAGCGCCTTTGTTTAACGTGGTTAATGCCGAATCTTTTAAAAGGGGCAAATACATGGCAAAATCCATATCTGGCACCGCCGTGATATAGGCAGCGGCTAATTCCAGGGCTAGCGGGAGATACCCCAGTCGCTCAGCAAGCAACTTGGCGCTGGATGCATCGTTAATGCCGGTGCGTTTTTGTAAGAAAGATATCGCCATAGGTTCATCAAACAAATCAATATCTATTCTATTTCCTATGCAACACTGTGTTGCTCGGGTGGTAATTAAAATATTCCCATTGTCTTTCTTGGGCAGGAATGGCTTCAGCGCCTGAAAATCCTCTACGTTATCATAGATAATCAGCCAGTTGGTGTTATTTTCAAACCAGCTTAAAAAGTTGCCTAAAATGACTGTATTGTCGTTATTATCTTTTAACAGTTTTTTCCTTTTCACAAAGTCCAAAATCTTTTTGTAAATATCTTCAAGATTTTCTGCAACAATCCACCAAATGACATCATATTCATGCGCATATCTATGGGCATATTCCATTGCAACCTGCGTCTTACCTACACCTCCTAAACCAGAAATGGTTTGGGTAAGCGATACTGACTCACCCTGCCGGAAGCAGTCATGAATCGCTTTGATCGTGTCTTCTCTGCCTATAAAGTGCGGGGTTGGTTTGTCTGTAAAATTGTTGAATGGAAACGTTGTATCTAAAGGAACGGCATTATCCTGTTTTATAGCATAAATATACGCCTCTACAAGAAAATCATTGAGGGAACCGGCAGTAGCTAATCGTTCAAACTCATTTTTCTGGTCACCAGCAATATACCAATCGGCTTGAATAATCCACCACAATTCCCGCCGCAGGTCGGCAATCCGCTCTGGTGGAAAATTATCCGTAATATTCTTTGCAAAGTACGGTGCCACACGGTTACGCACATCAGGTTGCTTGTATGGCTCAATAATTTTGGCAGGGAAAGCTCTTTCACCGGTACGGTATCTACTTATGGCGGTTGTCTCTGTGCTGTCGACATACTGTCTTGATTCCACCTCCGTAAAGGCAGCAGGGATAAGTAAATCCGACATGCCAGAAAGATTGGTCAGCGGTTCATAGTATTTGCACATTAGTTTTTCAAAATTAGCATAATTAAGCCGCGGCATGGCATATTTCTCCCAATGTCAATTTCATGTCAATTGTGTGGCATGTCAATAAAGATTCCCTCGTGATACCCTTTTCCTAAAGCAAATGGGAGGGGGGTATTTTTCTGTCAATATTATAACACCGAACGTGTTTAGCAGCAATCAATAATTTTAAGGAGGTACTCCAATGCAACTAAACAATTTAATGACGCTCAATAATACCACGGCTCTTGCTGTTCCGGCATCCGTATCCAATGGCCTAAACAACAAACTTGCTAACAGAAGCAACTTTATGACTTTACACAAAACACAGCAGGCTATGACGCATGAAAATGGCCGCGCTATGCTGGCTTATAGCGCAATGGAAAATGTGGCATTGCTCTCAAATTTTGAAGCTATATGCTGCCATGTTGCCCCAAGCGGCGGGCATAGATACAAGCAAATCGTAGACGCTTACGCTTTAAGCGCTATATTCCGGATCGCGGGGTGGTAAATCATGTTTGTTATTATCCTCATCGCGATCATCATGCTCATAGCTGGGATTGCCTTATTTTTACCAATGAGAGGTATTACCCGGCTAACACAAAATAACATTGCACTGAAATTTGAAGCAATGGATGCCTGTAAAGAGATGCTGCGTGAAGCTATACGCTCGTATCAGCCTTGGGATTACTGAGGTTACAAAATTACAAGCCATTCCACTAACTTTACAACAGCATTTTTCATGTTACTCTAATTGACTTTCCGCCTCTGTTATGGGGTGTCCCGTCGCTCATAATCCTGAAAGCCGTTATGCTTCATAACAGAGGCACTACCAGGTTTAATGTCAGTAAAACGCCACAGAGCAAAGAAAGGAAGTGTTGTATGGAGAGCAATAAACAAAAACATAAGGGGTATGTGAGCATCGTCGCAGATCCACCCTGGATGAAAAACCAGCGGGGGGTACGAGGCGCAGCCAGCAAGTACCAGCTAATGCCTCTGAATCAGATAAAAAACATGCCTGTAGGTGATCTTGCAACAGAAAATGCGGTATGTTGGCTCTGGGTAACAAATTCTACAATTGATGACGGTTACGATGTATTAAGGGCTTGGGGATTTGAAGCAAAATCCATTCTGACTTGGTTTAAGTTCCGCCCGCAGCTCGGATTAGGAATGTACCTCCGTAATGACACCGAGCATGTGCTCCTGGGCGTAAAGGGGAAAATGCCAATTGGCGTTAAAAATCAGCCGTCATGGTTTATCGCCCCAACCCGTGAACACTCACATAAACCAGAAGAATTTTTTGCCATAGCGGAGCGCTGTTATCCAGGGCCATACCTAGAACTCTTTGCCAGAAGATCGCAGCCGGGATGGGATAAATGGGGACTTGAGGTCGAGTCGGACGTCAAGATACCAGGTTACCCAGTACCGAAGTATAGGAGGGAGGTATAATGCGTGGAACACCAGCCAAAAAAACTCATCACCCGCATACTGGAATTCGCTGGCCTTTTTGCCCTGAGTGCCTTTCTGCTCAAGCTTGGCGTAGCATATCTCAAAGAAATCTGGGTAGGGCTTCTAATAATCGCCGGTATAGCCGGGATAGCCATTGTGGGTTATCGGATATGGAAAATCCGGGCAAGATGGTGAGGGGGGTAAAAAAGTGGTAAAACGAAAATTTGAGGAAATCTGCTGGCGGGAAGTAGTATGGCATCGCCCCTTCAAGCTGGAAACAGTATGGGAACTATTATCCCATCTTGCTGCGCTCAGCCCACGCGGGGCAGTTATCTGGGAAGCACGGGGATGCGGCGGCTATGTGCATTATTACTTAGGCGCTGATCAGAAGCATATTACCAAGCTTGAAGAAACTTGCCAAGCTCACGGTAATATACAGTTCTATGACGTACCTGAGCGTAACCGCAAGCCTGTCAGTACAGCACGGCGACTAAAGATCACCCACCCGATGCTATCGTTAAAAACGGACATCTCCATGTTGGTCATCCGCGCTGGACTGGCGGCTATGGCAGCGGTTCAAGGTGATGACGAAACTGTATTACAGATCGTACTTGGTGGCGCTTACGCACCATCACCGGTTCCAGCAAACCTGCCTGATCCAAACGCCTCATGGCTGCAAGCCGTTCTGGGCAATGTGGGAAAAGCCTCTCCGGAAAGCCGCAGTAGTGCCAAAGAAAAAGCTGGACAGCACGGCTTTCAAACAGTCATCCGTTTGGGCGTGTCCGGCGATGCGCCCAATGGACGGATAGCCAGCATCCATAGCGCCCTAAAGGTATTAGAGAGCGCCGGGGTTAGGATTTACACCGAAGTTGAAAAGCCTGCACGCATCAATTTGGCACATGTACCGTGGCACTGGCCGCTAAAGCTATCTGTTAAGGAGTTAGTAAATTTTCTATTGCTTCCCGTTGGGGAAGAGGAACTGGCCGGTGCAAATGGCCTGCACCCACAACTGCTGCTCCCGCCCACATGGTATAAAGAACCACGCGCTTGGGCTGAGAGAACCTTTGCATACAGCATGAATGGACTCAAGCAGCAGCGCCTTAGTATATCGCCAAAGGATAGCCTTGAGCATACATTGCTGCTAGGGCCTACAGGCAGCGGGAAATCAACCGCAATGCTGCATTTAATACTAGCGGACATCAAGGCGGGACGATCTGTGCTCGTAATTGACCCCAAGGCCGACCTAGTACACTCTATTTTGGAGCGTGTCCCGGAAAGCCGGGCTGATGAGGTAGTAGTGATCGACCCTTCCGATCCCTGCCCAGTTGGTTTTAATCCCTTTGCTTTCCGGAACTATAAAAACAGAGAGCTGATTGCGGACGCAGTGTTGGCTGTGTTCAAAGATATCTTTGCCGAGAACTGGGGTATTAGGTCTCAGGATATTCTAAGCGGAGCACTTCTTACGCTGGCGAAGACAGAGGGCGCATCACTATTGTGGTTGCCGACCCTGCTCACTGATGAAGCGTTCCGGCAGAAAATTACTTCAAATTTGACAGATAAAATCGGGCTAAAACCCTTCTGGGAGCATTTTGAAGCCATGCGGGACAGTGTGCGGCGGCAGGAAATAGCACCGGTAATGAACAAAGTACGACAATTCCTGTTCCGTCCTGGCCTGCGTAACGTGTTGGGGCAGTCAAGTCCTAAATTTGATCTCACAGATTTGTTTCATCACCGACGCATCGTATTGGTGCCGCTGAACCGGGGTGTGATTGGAACGGAAAGCGCCCGCTTGCTTGGCAGCCTGATTGTAGGCTTAACATGGACGCTGGCGCTCTCCCGCGCCAACATCACACCGGAGCGCAGGCATATCATTAATGTCTATATCGATGAGCTTCAGGACTACCTTTCGCTGCCCACTGACCTGTCCGATGCATTAGCGCAGGCAAGAGGTTTGGGGGTGGCATTAACACTTGCACATCAGTACCGTGAGCAACTCCCGCCACAAATCCGCGCCGGTGCTGATGCTAACGCCAGGAATAAAATCACCTTTGGCTTGAACTCTGCAGACGCAAAAGATATGGCGGCGATGGCTCCCGGACTTTCTGCGCTGGACTTTATGACTTTACCGCGCTACCAGATTTACGCCTCATTCCAGCAAGATGGCAAAAACACCGGCTGGATACAAGGCAAAACTATGCCAGCGCCCCCTGCCATACAGACAGCCGCGGAACTAAAAGCCAGGAGCATGTCAAAGTACGGTAAACCTACAGAAGAAGTGGAAGCTGAATATCTCGAAACGTTAACAACAGATAGCCCCTCCGATATAGATTTAGAAAACGTATCTGTTGGAAGGAGGAAAAAGCCATGACTCTTCGACTGGGTTTTCGCGACGAGAAGATGCTTTGGCAATTGGCAGCGTTGCAGCGCTTTACCGGAAATAAGGGATATGGCTTAAGCCGTATCACGGCTAACAATAATTTTGGCGGGGGAGGGCGCGGCTATGTCAGATAGGATTTCCAAGAAACGCTTGGAGGAAATCGCCCCGGCTTTAAGCGAGCGGGATAAAGATATTCTATCCGACCTCCGGCGCTGCCGCTACCTTACTACCAAACAAATTGGGCAATTGCATGTTACCGATGCCTCTACGCCTATTGCCGGATTAAAAGCGGCAAACCGCAACCTCAACAAATTACAGGGCTTAGGGCTAATAGAAACGCTTACCCGGCGCATCGGCGGAGTACGGGCAGGATCGGGTTCGCGTATCTGGTATATGACTGACGGCGGTGAACGTTTACTGCGGCTCGGCAATCATAACGCATATCCGCGTAAACGCTCCTTTGAACCGTCCACCTATTTTCATAAATCATACTCTAGCTGTGGCAGAGTGCTATGTCCAGTTGAAAAAACTCTGCGTCAGCCGCAGCTTACGGCTGATTAAGACTGAATTTGAGCCGTACTGCTGGCGTGATTACACTATCAAGGGGCAATTAGCCACACTGCGGCCAGATCTATTCGTTGTCACAAACTGTGACGATTATGAGGATCGGTGGTTTATAGAGATTGACCTCGACACCCAAGCGCCGGTTACGGTTGTGGAAAAGTGCCGCCGCTACCACGATTATTACCGGAGCGGGCTGGAGCAGAAGCAGCATGAGGTGTTTCCCTTGGTGGTCTGGATCGTGCCGGACTTGAGCCGCAAGGACAGCATCACTACGCATATTAAAGATGAGTTTAAGAAGATGCCCAGGATTTTTATCGTGATCACACCAGACGAGTTGGAAACATTGATCCAGCAGGGCGCGGACGGAAAGGCGTTATGTTAGGTAAGAAAGGGGGCAGCATTATGACAGATAAGCAAAAACAGGCCATTCGGGAGATGCGGCGGGTGGGATTAACTTATAGTGAGATTGCCAATGCCACTGGTTTGCCGCCAAATACGGTCAAATCATTTTGTCACCGGTATAACATTTGCGTTATAGGCGCTTCCGGCGACGAGGGACGGACTGTATGTAGGCAATGCGGTAAGCTGCTTGAGCATTATCCAGGAAAGAAAAAGAAACAATTTTGTAGCGATAACTGCCGCACTAATTGGTGGAACCGGAACCGCCAGTGGTTACATCGCAAAAAAGTGCATCATTTGCTTTGTCACTGCTGTGGCGCGGTGTTTGAAAGCTATGGAAATAAACAACAAAAATACTGTGGCCGCGATTGTTATATCCGCAGCCGCTACGGGGAGGGATTGCCATGAGGTTAGAGCAATTCCGGCGCGAGAAAGATTACGGCGCGGCGCTGGCTATCGCCGGAAATCTTCTACACCGTGAGCTGATAACCCCTGGAGAGTACCGTAAGGTCGAGACGGCGCTCATCAAGAAATACTGCCCGGTTATCGGCTCGCTAAAAAGTAGCGCCGCTGGCAACTTTCCCCGAAATGGGCAAGCACTTTAATACTTTGCAGGAAGGAGGTAAATGTATGGAGCCGATTGTAAGAGAGCAAATATTGAAAATTAGGGACACTGGAGAAACCAACATGTTTGATGTGAATATGGTTGCACAAATCGCCATGCGCGAGAGCTACTATGAACTGGCAGATTATTTACAGGATCACAAAAAAGAATACAGCCGCTTTATTCTGAGCGGAAAAGAAAAGGAGTGATTACAGTGAGCATTAAGTATAAACTAACCAGCGATGAGCGAAAAGCTTTCGTCAAAGCAATCAGTGAGATTCTGGAATCAGAGGCCACCTATAGCGGTACACCAGCTTTTGCTTATGAGATTGGTTGCTGCACGGTAGACAAAAACGGCATACTAACTTTTTCAGAAGATACTGCAACCGAAACATCATTGATGCTGGTTACCGCCTTGAAAGAGCGTGGATACGAGCCAGAAGTCACTGATGATGTTGTTACAACGGAAAATCATGTGGTGGTAGTCGAAGTTTCCAGAGAAGGCTTCAGCGATGAAGCACTGGAAAACTTGCGGAAAATCATCGCCAGCAAGTCAGCGCTCTTCAAAAAAGCCCTTGGTACAGATAATGATTTGCCATTCAACAAAGATGCACAGTCTGGCGATGCTGATTACCTGTCGTTTGATGTCATCGAAGATAAACTGTGTTTCCCCTGGTTTACCGTAACTGGAGCTGATGGCGAAACCGATGCTTACACCCGCTTTATCTTGGCCTTGTGTGAAATGGCCAAGAAACAAAAGCGCGTTACCGCAAAGGAACATGACATTGAGAACGAAAAGTTTGCCATGCGGGTATTTCTGATCCGCTTAGGTTTTATAGGGGACGAGTATAAAACAGCCCGCAAAATCCTGCTGAGGAATTTGACTGGTAACAGCAGTTGGAAAAGCGGCCAGAGTCCGAAAAAAGTGACAATAGAACCAGACAGCGCCGGAGAAACTTGCCCTGGCGAATCCGAAAACATGGAGGAAGTAGTACATTATGAGAACCAATAACAGCCTTCCCAGCAAAGCCGCCGTGGAAGCGCGGCGGGCAAGATATCAACCGGGCTGCCGGGTGGAACTCATCTCAATGGATGATCCATACAGCGAACTAAAGCCTGGTGACCAGGGTACGGTTCAATGTGTAGACTCGGCCGGTACGGTGTTCATAGACTGGGATTGCGGTTCCAGCCTTGGTGCTGTATATGGCGTTGACCAAATCAGGAAGCTGTAAATCGTGGAAACTGGGGGGATTTGCAAAAATCCCCCTTGCTTTATTTGGCGAAGAGAGTGATAGATGGTGTGCCGTCCATCAACAAAACGGTGGTAAACAATTGTAAACTGCGAGGTGACAAATCATGCGGGAGATAAGGAAAATTGAAGCACGAGCAACAGGTCCCATACAGCGCAAACGTGTGGCGGCATATGCCCGTGTATCGTCTGGCAAAGACGCCATGCTTCATTCCCTATCGGCGCAGGTCAGTTATTACAATAACTATATTGGCAAGCGCGGTGACTGGGAGTTTGCGGGCATTTATGCGGACGAAGCTCTAACTGGGACAAAGGGCGCACGCCCAGAGTTCCAGCGGCTGCTTGAAGATTGCCGGGCCGGGGAAATTGATATGGTCATTACCAAATCAATCACACGCTTTGCCCGGAACACGGTGATTCTGCTAGAAACCGTACGTGAATTGAAACTGCTCGGCATTGATGTTTTCTTCCAGAAGGAAAATATCCATTCTATCTCTGGGAATGGCGAGGTAATGATTTCTATCCTCGCTTCATACGCACAGGAAGAAAGCCGCTCGGTGTCTGAGAACTGCATATGGCGCATCCGCAAAAAGTTCGCTGAAGGTCGCCCTAATACAGGGCGAATGCTTGGGTACAGGCTGACTGACAGCAAACTGCGAATAATCACTGGGGAGGCTGAAATTGTACGGCGTATATTTACTGATTACCTATCCGGTAAGGGTAAGCTGGCCATTGCAAAATCTTTAAACGCAGATGGTGTTCCAACAATAAATGGGGGAATTTGGCGGGAGAATACCATAAGAGGAATTTTGCAAAATGAAAAATATACCGGTGATATGTTGCTGCAAAAAACCTTTATTCCAAACCACTTGACTAAAAAAACGCACATAAACCGAGGCGAATTACCAAAATACCATGTGGCTAATAGCCATGAGGCAATTATTGACAAAAAAGTGTTTGCAGAGGTTCAACACGAAATTGAACGGCGAGCAGCAAAATATCCTCCTAATACCAGGCAGAGTAATAGATACCCCTTTGCAGGATTAATTCAGTGTGGTCAATGTGGAAAACGCTATCAAAGAAGAATTGCTAACGCTGGGAGTAAATATGCCAAACCGGTATGGATTTGCACTACCTTTGACATTCAAGGGAAGGCTGCATGTTCTTCACAGCAGATACCAGAGAATATCCTCATGGATAAAGCTGCCGAAGCCCTCGGCCTATCAGACTTCGACGAAACGGTTTTCACTGACCAAATCGCTAAAATATGGGTACCAGCCCACAATAAACTAACTTTTGTGTTTCGGGATGGGCATACCTCAGAAGCTTTATGGCAAAACCCGTCGCGCCGTGAAAGTTGGACAACGGAAATGAGGCAAGCTGCACGGGAACGCCAGCAAGCTATTATCGAAGGGAGGTGCAAAAAGTGAGTTCAGCAAACGGAAGAAAGGTGAATGTTATTCCGGCGAAGATGGACTTGCCCTATATGGCGATTGGTCAGGACTATCAGAAAAAGCGTGTCGCTGCTTATGCCCGCGTTTCCACCGATGAAGAGGAACAGCTATCCAGCTATGAAACACAGATCAATGTATTCACCCGCCAGATCAAGAAAAACCCTGCTTGGGAGTTTGTCGAGGTATATGCCGACGAGGCAGTCAGTGGCACCAACATTAATAAACGTGAAGGATTCAAGCGTATGGTTGCCGATGCGCTGGCTGGAAAAATTGATCTGATTCTGACCAAGTCTATCAGCCGTTTTGCCAGAAATACCGTTGATACTCTCACTACTGTACGCAAACTCAAAGAAAGTGGCGTTGAGGTGTACTTTGAAAAAGAGAACATCTATACGCTGGACAGTAAGGGTGAATTGCTCATTACGATCATGTCTTCGCTGGCGCAGGATGAATCTCGGTCTATCAGCGAAAACGTCACTTGGGGCAAGCGGAAAAGCATGGAGGATGGCAAAGTCTCACTGCCTTATAAGCGTTTCCTAGGCTATGAAAAAGGTGAGGATGGGCTACCACGAATAGTAGAAGCTGAGGCAAAAATAGTACGTCAGATTTATGCGTTGTTTTTAGAGGGACAAACCTACCGTAATATTGCGCAACTCCTCACAGAACAAGGTATCCAGACTCCCAGCGGTAAAACCAATTGGAGTGTCAGTACAGTCATGAGCATTCTCAGCAATGAAAAATACAAGGGTGACGCTCTATTGCAAAAAACCTTTACTGTGGACTTTCTCAACAAAACCATGAAAAAGAACGAAGGCGAGTTAACTCAAATCTACATTGAAAACTCCCATCCGGCTATTATTAACCCAGAAACCTTTAACCTGGTGCAGAGCGAGATTAAGAAAAGGCAGCCAAATCGACGGCAATTAAATAACAACAGCCCCTTTGCCGCCAAAATTATATGTGGTGAGTGCGGCGGTTATTACGGCTCAAAGGTCTGGCATTCTACCAGCAAGTATCAATATAAGGGCTGGAGGTGCAATAGAAAATATGCTGATGATGTACGCTGTAATACGCCGCGTATACGGGAGGAGGAGTTAAAAGTAGCATTTATTCAGGCGTTTAATCAAATACTAGGCGATAAAAATCGTTATATTGACCAGTTTGAGGAACTGCTGCCACTACTAGCCGACTCCTCCGCGTTGGAGACTAAGCTTGAGGAGGCACAGACTGCGTGTGATGCCGCAGTCGGACGTATGCGCCGCTATGTGGAGGAAAATACCAGACAGATACAAAACCAAGAGGAATACAAGCGCCACTTTTGTGAATTGGATGATGAATGCAAAGCAACAGGAAAATTTGTGGCGGACATCAAGGGTGAAATACTGGAACGTGGTATCCGCAGGGAAAAAATCCGTAGGTACCTTGATGAGTTAAGGCAGGTTGGTGATATCGTGACGGAGTTTGATGAAGGCTTATGGCAGACCATGGTGGAATCAGTGACAATAAATACAGACAAATCTCTGATTTTTATATTTATGGATGGCACGGAAATACCAGTGAAACCGCCAGAACATAAGTAACGCGATGTGATGCGAGTACCTTACACTATGCCCGTGGTGCGATCCACGGGCTTTTCAAGCGACAAGTAGTAGGATAATTTGGCTTTACAGTATAACGCTTTGCATACTGGCAACAGTATGCTATCCTTGCTGTATAATATAAATGAAAGGAACAGAAATGGGAAAATTCATAAAAGTACCAATCGGCAAAAGTGGACAACCTATGCCAGTTGAGGTTTTAGAAAATAATAGCATGGTTCATTTTAAGGACTTAGAAAACAACAGATATTATGCTTACAGTGCTGGCGCATATGGTTTCTGCGATTATTATTTAATTCATAAAGCAGGAAAGGCAGCAATTTTTACGCCCTTTTGGGGCAGAAAAAACGGCATTGATTTTAGTGAGCGTAGCAACGGCGATATTATATACATGGCTTTATCGCAAGACGGTATTAAGAATATGACAATTGAGGAAGTCCTGCTACATATCATAGATATTTCTCAAGAGTATCCCGGCGCAGATGATATAACTTTCAAATCATGCGTTACAAATAAGCTACCATATGAAGTGACATACGATTTTATAGAAGAAAACGCTGACTAGAATTTATCTCTCTGAATTTTCTTGCATATCCTTTGAACAAAGCATAATGCCTGAATCACGCTCTATTGTTTCGTGTATATAACGATTGAGGCTTCTGCCTTGCTTCGCAGCATAGATTTTTAGCTTTTCTTTGCTGCCTTTTTTCACTCTAACAACAATACGCTCATAAACCCGGTTATTGTAGCTGTCTTTTGCTTGTGACGAAGTCCTACCGCCCATTTACACTCCTTTTTTCTATGGTACATCTTTTGACTAAATAGTGAAAGACCTGTAACAGGTATGGCGTGAAGTATGTCTTGTTTTCTGTTGGTGCAAGAATACACGTTTTGTGATCTTTGTAAATTATTGGTGCAAACGAGCATTTCTTGGTGCGGGCTGGTGCAAATGGATGCTCATTGGTGCATCGTGTATTCTTGCTCACTTATTTAGCCGCTGATTTTCGACTCCAAATCACTAATATTTGCCAGTTTTAATGCTGAAGATAGAAGAAAACCCCCTGTTTTAAGGGGTTTTCTTCCAGCCGTCTTTGGATCAAAGGTGACGTCTATACATGGTGCGGCAGAAGGGACTTGAACCCCCACCCTGCAGCCAGGACTAGAACCTGAATCTAGCGCGTCTGCCAATTCCGCCACTGCCGCATTCACAACAAATAATATAGCATATGCCTGAAAAAAAAGCAAGTTCTTTTCCTTAGTGATTTTGAAAAAACAAGAGAAATACCAAAAATTATTATGCATTTCAAATATATAAAAATACCATCTGTATTGGTATAATTTTATTTGATAAGAGCATTCATCCATGATATAATAATCTACAGACGTTTTATGCATATCGCTTCAGTATGGGTTGTTAGCATCAACGGTATGCATAAACTAAAATAAAGTTGCTATTATTTACTAAATGATTATTTTGAAGAAGAGGAGGGAAATTGATATGGAAAATGAAGAAAAAATCTCGGAAAATGTTTTGGAAGGAACTAGTATAGGTGCGGTTAAGATAGCCAACGATGTTGTTGCTACCATTGCCGGCTTAGCTGCGGCAGATGTAGAAGGTATTGCCGGCATGAGTGGTGGCGTGGCTGGAGGTATAGCAGAGATGTTAGGGCGTAAAAATCTTACGAAAGGTGTAAAGGTCGAGGTTGGGGAGACCGATGCTACTATCGAGATTTTTTGTATTGTAGAATATGGTACCAGCATCACTAATGTGGCTTCAAATGTGCAAAACAGGGTTAAAAATGCTGTAGAAAGCATGACCGGACTTACAGTAAACGCCATAAATGTGCATGTCCAGGGAGTAACTTTTCCTCAGGGCAATCCCAAAGCGGAAAAAACAGAAGAATAATAGTAATTTAGATAAATAAAAATAAAAAGTTACGAGCTTGACCCGGAATATTATAAGTTGAATATTCCGTGTCAAGCGCGTAATGAGCAAGAAAGGGTTTATGAGCATATATTTGTTTATTACCGGCGTTTTTATATAAGGTTTGTAGGAGGAGATTTTATGAATATTTTACGGCGTTTTTTACTGTTTTTATGGAGTTTGGGCTTGATAACTGTTGCGGCAGCCGTTGGAGTATGCGCCTTAAGACCAGAGGAAGCCCGCTTTAGTGTGGATAGGCTGTATAAGTTACTTACCCTTTCCGATTATTTTTGGTGGCTATTACTGGCAGCCGTGGTACTTTTATTATGCGGTATGTTGAGCTTGTTTGTATCTTTAGCAAAAAAATCTGCGCCACAACAGATAGTTATAGGTAAAAGTGAGGGCGGGCAGGTTAATATTAGCTTGCAGGCTGTAGATAGTGTGGTGCATAGAGCTGCGCTTACTGTTGATGGAGTAAAAGAAGTAAAATCTCGTCTAAACGCCGCTAATAATGGTTTGGGTATTAGTTTGCAAATAGCCTTGCCTCATGAGATGAATGTGCCGGAAACAGCCACTGCGGTACAAACAGCTGTGAAAGAGCAACTTCAGATGGTAACCGGGCTTGTGGTGGGTGAGGTTACTGTATTAATATCTACAGTAGAAGGTAAATCTTATAAACCTGTTCTGGGTCATGATCAAAAAATTACTCAAAATATGCCGGAAGAATAAGCGTAAAAGAATTAGCTGTATCTAACAAGTATAGCAAGGAGGTAAAGCAAATGGAGGCGGAGTTTTTTATAAAATTATGGCACAATCATAAAGGGAAAATTATTGGCGTACTTGGCGGTCTTGTTTTCGCTTTATTTGTTATAAGCTTTGGATTCCTAGAAGCATTATTTATTTGTATTTGTATAGCGCTTGGCTTTTATTTGGGAAAAAGGATAGATATGAAAATTAATCATCGCCAATCTACAGACGATATATTTAAAAACTAGGGGTTTTTATGAGTAAGGAGTATAATGACAAAACCTTTACTGAAGATTTTGAAGGTTTTGCCCTTTCCAAGCGGCGTAGAGCCCGTGAAGCGGCGCTGGTGATTCTGTATCAAGTTAGTTTTGGCAGCAATGAAGAGCAGGCGGTGGAATATACCTTAAACTCTTTAAATTTATCGCAAGATAGTGCAGCTTTTGCGCGTCAATTGGTGCAAAATGCCCGTGCGCTGGAAAAAGTTTCCGATAAATTTATAGCCGCGCATAGCCGCGACTGGGATTTTGATCGGTTGTTTAATATAGATGTAGCTATTTTACGTTTGGCTTTAAGTGAGCTAAGCAGCTCAACTCCATTTAATATTGTGATCAATGAAGCTGTAGAATTAGCCAAAAAATTTGGCGACAACGCGAGCCCGGCTTTTGTAAACGCAGTACTAGACGCCGTAAACCAAAAGACATAAAATTGAAGTAAGAGGAATTGGTCATGATACTCGCTTTAGATACTTCTTGCTATACAACTTCACTAGCGTTATTGGATGATTCCGGCCGTCTCTTAATAGATAAGAGGCGGCTTTTGCCCGTAAAGCAGGGAGTTTGCGGTCTTAGACAATCCGATGCGCTGTTTAAGCATCTGCAGATACTGCCCGATTTGGTGGCAGAAGTAATAAGTGATTTACGAGACAAACCACGCCTTATTGCCGTAGCAACTCGCCCACGGCCGCAAGAAAACTCTTATATGCCGGTATTCTTAGCCGGCGCTCAAACCGCCCGTTTGCTAAGTATAGCTTGGTCTTGCCCTTGCTGGAGTTTTTCACATCAGGAAGGGCATATTGCAGCGGCGCTTTGGTCCAATAGCACTATTTGGCGAAAACCATTTATTGCCGCGCATCTTTCCGGTGGTACCAGCGAGCTGCTGCTGGCTATTCCTCAAAATTTCGGTTATGATCTAAAAATTTTAGGCGGTAGCGATTTGCCGGCAGGCCAATTTATTGACCGTGTTGGTGTGGCGCTGGGCCTGCCTTTTCCGGCGGGGCCTGCTTTGGAGCAACTGGCTTTGAGTGCCCCGCCTTCTTCCTTAAAGCTTAGAGTTTCATCTAAAGGAGCGAATATGTCTTTTTCCGGCCCGGAGAGCGCAGCACGCCGTTTAATTGATCAAGGAGTAGATAAAGTACAGCTGGCTCAGGCGGTATTTAGTAATATAGCTCAAAGCTTGAGCAAGGCTTTGCAGGCAGCAGCAATAGCTGCCGACTGTTCACAGATATTGATCACAGGAGGGGTAGCTGCCAACACTTTAATTCGCGCTCAAATTGAACTAGAAAACCAGGGTTTAAAGCTGCATTTCGCCAACCCGGCTTATGCCGGAGATAATGCAGTGGGTATAGGGGCGCTGGCTGCTGCAAAGCTCGAACAAATTAAGGGAGGCGGGGGAGCATGAGTGTGGCTAAACGGCATATTTTACCCTTTTTTATTCCTATGCGCGGTTGCGCTTACACTTGCGTTTATTGCGATCAGCATAGTATCAGCGGTCAGGCTTTGCCGCCCACACCCCGTATTATAGAAGAACAAACTCTGGCTTATAAAGGTCCGTTCCCGGCTCAAGCGGCTTTTTACGGAGGTAGTTTCACTGCGCTGCCTTGGCATGAGCAGGAAGCTTATCTTAATGCGGTTCAGCCTGCGCAAAACGAAGGCTTTATCGATAGTATTCGTGTTTCTACCCGTCCGGACGCTATCGATAGCGCAAATTTAGAACGCCTTTCTAGATATAAAGTGACCACATTAGAATTGGGTATACAATCTTTTGATGCGGCTGTACTTAAAGCCGCCGGACGTATTTATAGCCCGGATACCGCCTGTAAGGCTTGTTTAGAGGTGCGCAAAGCAGGGCTTATTCTTGGCATACAGTTGATGAGCGGCCTGCCGCAAGATACAGCAGCCAAAAGCCTATCTTCCATGAAGCAAAGCTGCGAGATAGGCGCGGATTTTTTCCGTATTTATCCCACCTTAGTTTTGCAGAATACCCCCTTGGCATTTATGTATAATAAAGGTTTATACAAACCTCAGGAATTGACCGAGGCTGTTTTGCTTGCCGCACGGATGTTGGCTATAGCATTACAGCATGACATACCAGTGATCCGCTTGGGGTTAAACCCTTCTCAATATTTAGAGCAGGCACTAATAGCAGGGCCCTACCATCCGGCTTTTGGTCAATTGGTTCGTGGGGCTTTAACACTACAACAAGCCCTAGCGCTACTGACAAAGGTGGGTGAAGAAGCGGTTTTGCTAAATTTTCCCGCAACTGAGCGCTCGCTGCTATTTGGGCAAAAAAATGAGCAATGGCATCTGCTTCAAGAGCGCTGGCCTGCTTTAATTGCGCGCGAAGCGGCAAAATTGCCGCCAGGCACTTTGCAGGTGTATTTTAAGGGAGGCGCATCCATGACGCTTACCCGAAACGATTTTTTAAAAGAATTGAACGATCCTGTAAACGAACTTGCCCAATTGCTATAGAAGTGAATTTGCATTTCCTTATGCAGTGTGGTAGAATTATTTATCATCACAACAATAACGCCCAGCCTTGCGGCTACCCCCCAGCCAGTGAAAGGGGCTTTGTGAGGAGAGGCAAAAGTATTGAGGAGGATATATGAACAAAATACGTGTTCGTTTTGCGCCCAGCCCTACCGGGCCTTTGCATATTGGCGGGGCGCGCTCGGCTTTGTTTAATTATTTATTTGCCGCCGGGGCAAAGGGAGATTTTGTTCTACGTGTGGAAGATACAGATTTAGAACGTTCCAGCAGGGAATCTGAACAAAACATTATCGAGAGCTTGCGCTGGCTGGGCATAGAATGGAACGAGGGCATAGGGGCAGGCGGGGAATTTGGCCCTTACCGGCAAACGGAACGTTTGCCTCTTTATGTTAAGGCGGCTCAACAACTGATCGAGATGGGCTATGCTTATAAATGCTATTGCTCAGAAGAGGAATTGGAAGAAGTACGCATAGCTCAGCAGGTTGCCGGCGATACTCCTCACTATAACGGAGCTTGCCTTCATTTAACAGCTGAGGAACACTTGGCCAAAGAAGCAGCGGGCCTTAAGCCGGTAGTGCGCTTTGCCGTACCACCCCATCAGGAGCTGATAATCGAAGATGTGGTGCGTGGAAGGGTGATTGTTAATAGCGATGAAATAGGCGGCGATTTCGTGATACTTAAATCGGACGGCCTGCCCACCTACAATTTCGCCGCCGTGGTGGATGATCATCAAATGCAGATCACCCATATAGTGCGCGGAGAAGAGCATTTGCCCAATACGCCCCGGCAATTATTGATATATTTGGCCTTAAAGTATCCGCCGCCTATTTTCGCCCATGTATCTTTAATTTTAGGCCCCGATCATAGTAAAATGAGTAAACGCCATGGCTCGGTATCGGTGGTCAACTATAGGGAAGAGGGTTTTTTACCCCAAGCGCTGGTCAATTTTTTGGCGCTTTTAGGCTGGAGCCCTGAAGGAGAGCAAGAGCTTTTAAGTATGGAACAGCTAAAAGAGCAGTTTTCTTTAAACCGTGTTTCTAAAAGCCCGGCGGTATTCGATATAGCTAAACTACGCTGGCTTAATGCCCAGTATTTGCATGCTTTGTCAACAGAGGAAATAGCGGCGGGAATTACCCCTTATTTGCCGGTAGATTTTGACGAAAAACGCATTGTGCTATTAGCCGAAACTTTAGCTACTCATCTGGAAACCTTTGCCCAAGTTAAGGATTATTTGCACCTCATAGAGGGAGGGCCGCTTCCCGACATGGATGAAAAGGCAGCTGCCGTGTTGAATCAAGAACATGTAGCGCGCTTAATTTGCGCTTTCAGCGAACATGTCGAAGCTTTAAGCGAGGAAGAATTTACCGCTCCCGCTATTAAGGAAGCCATAAAGCAGGCGGGTAAAGAAACCGGCGCCAAAGGCGCCGCCCTCTTCATGGTACTGCGTGTTGCCATCACCGGTTGTATGCATGGACCGGATTTAGATAAACTTGCAGCTCTTATTGGCAAGAAAAACTTACTTAAGAGACTGAAATATTTGGAGGCTTAGTATGGCTATTAAACTATATAACACTAAATCACGGCGTAAAGAAGAATTCATCCCTCTTAAGCAAGGTCAGGTGGGCATGTATTGCTGTGGCCCTACGGTGTACAATTATATACATCTGGGCAATGCCCGGCCATTGGTGGTATTCGATACTATCCGCCGCTACTTTATATGGCGGGGCTTTGATGTAACATATGTGCAGAATTTTACCGATGTAGACGATAAGATCATTCGGCGTTGTGAAGAAGAGAAAAGCAGCCTTCAGGCATTAACGGAAAAATATATTGCAGCTTATTTTGAAGATGCCCAAGCTTTAAATGTACTACCTGCTAATATACATCCTCGTGTCAGCTCGCATATGAAAGAAATCATATCTATGATAGAAGATATTATAGCTCACGAACACGCTTATGAAGCGGCAGGAGATGTGTATTTTGATGTTCGCTCTTTTTTAGCTTACGGTGAACTTTCCGGACGGGATATAGATGAAATGCGCAGCGGCGCCAGAGTTTTGCCAGGCGAAGCCAAGCGCGACCCCTTGGATTTTGCCTTATGGAAGGCAGCTAAGCCCCAAGAACCTGCTTGGGAAAGCCCTTGGGGCTATGGTCGCCCCGGTTGGCATATTGAATGCTCTGCCATGAGCTGCAAGTATTTAGGCGCCGATTTTGATATACACGGCGGTGGAGCAGATTTGGTGTTTCCTCATCACGAGAATGAAATAGCTCAAAGCCGGGCGGCTAACGGAGCTGGTTTTGCCCATTATTGGCTGCATAACGGTTTTATTACCGTAAACGCAGAAAAAATGAGCAAAAGTTTGGGAAATTTCTTTCTATTACGGGAAATTTTAGCTAAATTTTCCGGAGATGTTGTGCGTTATTATCTATTGAGCACTCATTATCGCAGCCCCCTAGATTTCGCCGACGATAAGCTGGCTGTGGCGGCTAAAAGCCTAGAGCGCATACGCAATAGTTTACTTCTTTTAGAAGAAGCAAAGGAACAGGCAGTAGACACTCCTGCCAGACTGCTAGAGTGTTGTAAAGCGGCGCGGGAGGAATTTATTGCCGCAATGGACGATGATTTCAATACCTCGTTGGCTATTTCGGCTATTTTTTCTTTCTGCCATGAGCTTAACAGCTATTTGAATGCTAAAATACTTCCTGCGAAAGCCGATGTAGAGGCAGCTAAGCTGCTGTTTGACGATTATGAAACAGTGCTGGGTATGATAAAACCTGTAGTACCGGAAAAAGAGGGCTTAGAAGAGTCGTTGCTGGAATTATTGCTTAGGGTGCGGGAACTCTCCAGAGCTAAAAAGGACTGGGCAACTGCCGATGCTATACGTAATGGATTGAAAGAGTTGGGCATAATTATAGAAGATACGCATCAAGGGGTTAGATGGAAAAGACAATAAAACCCACATTATCACAATAATTATTCCAGGTATATAACTCATGACGCAAAATAGCGTTAAGAAGTTGACAAATAAAAATACCGGGGCAAGAGATTGGTTGGCTGTAGCCGCATTTCTGCTAATAATGTTATTTTTGGCATATGCCTTAAGTATGGGCGCGCTTAACTTCGCCCTTTTTATGGCTGATTTTTTTCATGCCAAAATATGGCCCCCTATGGATATGGTAGCAGAACAAGCTGCAATACAATCCCCTATGATTTTGGAACCTGGGCCAAAGTGGGTATCTGCCAATAAAAATATCATAGAGGAATTATTGGCGCCACAAAACTCTTTCTTAACAAAGCCGCCTGTTATACCGCAAAAAAGCTTTACCACAATTACTATTAATGCGGTTGGCGATTGTATTCTAGCCAGCGATATTAATCGGGCGCCTACAGATAGTTTTGAATATTATATCCATACTCTGAATAAACCATATAGTTATTTTTTTGCCAATGTTAAAGAAGTGTTTGCCACCGGCGATATTAATATAGCTAATTGTGAAAGTGTTTTTACTCGTTATGAGCATGCGCGAAAAAAAAATGGCGACAGAGTATTTTGGTTTAAAAGTGACCCCAATTATGTTAATATCTATGTAAGCGGCGGTATAAATGCGGTTAATGTGGCCAATAATCATACTCATGATTTTGGTGAAAAAGGTTTTGAAGATACATTACAGGCCCTTGCCGCTGCAGGAATTCATTCCTTTGGCTACGACAGCATTGCTTATATGGAAGTTAAGGGTTATATTGTAGCTTTACTTGGCTATTGTTTAGTGGGCAGGCTTCAAACAGAGCAGGATTTAAAGACCATAGCGCATGCCATAAAAGATGATTTAGCGCAAACAGTAAAAAAATCTGATCTTATGATAGTAACTTTTCATTGGGGAGAGGAATATGCTCCTGAACCAAGCGCTTATCAAGAGCAGCTAGCGCGGCAGACCATTGATAACGGAGCTAATTTATTAATTGGGCATCACTCTCATAGCTTGCAAAGAGTCGATATTTATCGAGAGAGGCTAATAGCTTATAGCTTGGGTAATTTCGTTTATGGCGGTTCACTTAAGCCGTTTAAAGAAACCATCATTTTGCGACAAACATTCTTTATGGATGATGAACTACGCCTGCTGGACCATTCTATATATGATTTAATTGAGGCGGAAACATATAGCGGTAGCGGATATAATAATTTTCAGCCGGTTTTGGGCAGGCCAAGCAACTGATTATACGCGGCAAATAGTTTCGCTTTCAAGTAAATACTAACGCTGTCTTCGACCGCAAGTGCTGAGTGTTGAATGTTGACCTCCCAGGCTTTTGCCTGAGGCAAAACCACTGGTATGCACGTAGCTATTGCTCGCGATGATACATCGCGGCACTAGCTCAGACCTC
>WRKD01000219.1 GCA_009778255.1 Bacillota bacterium | reverse complement strand
TACTGCCGTAAATAATTATTTAAATTAACAAGATACTCCATTTTTATATAAATATCGTATCCCGGCTCGTCTATGCTTTGAATGATCTGATGATCGTCATAGGAAACAAAGTTCGTATGGCCACGTAACTCTACATTAACATTTATTTCGCTCATGAAAGATTCCAGTAACTGCGTACAGTATGCTTTCATTGTAACGGCATTTGTGGCGAGTCCCTCGGCAAAGAAATCATCTATCTGAGCCTGATCTGTCGGGATGCAGATATGCTTTACAGCAGCTAAATATGTACTATTATATTCCTTGCGTTCAACCAGATAAACCCTTCCGTAGGTTCCTCGGCCTAATAGCCTGACTAAATTCCAGCCTTTCCAGGGACAAATGAATTCATGTTGATCAGGCATTCCGGCTAACCTCCCATTAATTGTGTTATTTCTTAAAATCAACTTACAAGTACTAATGCGGTAATATTATCTTTCCCACCTACGGATATGGATGTATCTACCAGCTTGCTAACGATTTTTTGTGGAGATATGTCCATCAATAAAACGCATTTTAGAGCATTCTCACTAAGCATATCTGTAAGGCCGTCGCTGCATAAAAGTATTTTATCTCCGGGGAAAAGCTCCATTTCAGAATAATGTGGTTCAATAATAAATTCATCTTCCGGTATACCAAGAAATTGAGAAAGCTGATGACTTCGCCATTTCGAAACAGTACCGGCGGGGGTGTTATGATCTTTGGTTAAACAGATAAGCTCATTTCTATGTAATAAATATGCGCGGCTATCGCCCAAATTATACACTTTAATATGGTTTTCAATAATAATAGCCATGGCAAGCGTAGTGCCAATGGTTACATTTCTTTTCCCGGCTTCCAGATATATACGCTTATTTGCCTCATAAATATATTGCAATATATACTTTTGTTCCTGCGTCAATATATTTTGTGAATAATCGCTCAGAAGTCTGGCGGCAAATGACGATGCCCATGCGCTATAGCTCTCCCCGCCCATACCGTCAAAAACAGCAAATATTCCGGAACCTTTAAATGTGGTTTCCGTCATAAAATCCTGATCGATATTATTAATGGTTTTAAAAATACCATTGAAATAAAAATTATCTTCATTGTTGCGGCGCGTTTGTCCGGTTTCACAGCATATTGCTGCCCTCCATTTAAATCCATTCATATTTTTGTATAGTTCTAAAAATAATTAACAGAGTCTGTTCGCGCGTTAAATTATGCAGAGGATTGAAATTACCGCTAAATCCCTGCATAATATCATTTTCATGAGCAAATGCCACAAAAGGGACGGCCCACTCAGATATTTTTGCCCTGTCATTATAATAAGCGATATCTGGTAAGCCTGTTGGGGGTGAAAAATCTTCTATAATGGCTATAAATGTACAAATCATTTTCGTAGCTTCCTGGCGGGTTATTTTGCCGTTCGGCTTAAAACTTGTTTTGGTTGCACCGCCAACCATTTTGAGAAAAAATGCTTTCTTTATTTCATTTTCAAAGGCATTACCTCCGATATCTTGAAAATCAACATTATAAGTAGGATAAGTGGGCAAGCTGATCTGCTTGCCTTTAATAGATTCATATGTTTTTACAAGCAATGCCGCAAATTCCGCCCTGGTAACGCTATCTTGATAATTACCCCAGAGCATTGGCGGCAATAAATTGATTTTATATAGTTCGGATAATTCAGATACCGCCCAATCACTGCATCCCCAAAAGGGTTTAGTGGTGTATCTTTCATTTTTTATTATGGAAGAGAGTAAATTGTACGGTTTTGACTCATCTGAACTATTACCTGTACCAAGCTGATGATTTTTATTTCTTCCCCATACATATAAAACATCCGCATCCGATATAGCAAAATTGTGATAAACTCCGGAAGCTATATATTTTGGCACAAAATCTGTATTGATTTTAACGGGATTATTACATATAGTGGTAAAAGTCCTGTTACCAAGTTGGCCAAACTCCCCGTTTCCCCAGGTATAGATCTCGTTTTTAGCTGTCAATGCCATTGATGTTTCATTGCCTGCAGAAACTTGTACAGCATTTTTCACATTTTTCACTTTGACAGGTAAAAGCCGCATTTCCGTAGTTCCATCACCCAGCTGGCCATATGTATTGGAACCCCAGGCATAGACAACGCCGTCAAGAGAAACCGCCAAAGAATGTGAATATCCTGCCGCTATAGAAACTATATTGATCAGATCTTTTACTTTTCCCGGCTCAGCTGCGTCAATTGTGGTTTCATTACCTAATTGGCCATTCCAGTTAGCGCCCCAAGCCCATATTTCTCCGGCTGCAGTTAAAGCTAGAAAATGCGCTCCGCCCGCAGCAATTGCCGCAATATTATTGAGTTTGGAAATTATATGCGGCGTTTCGCCAATACTCCATTGCCACACTAAACCATCGAGGTCTAGCGCTAATCCATCACCTTGACCTGCGGCTATAGAAACTATATTTTTTAAGCCCGGTAGTTTATATATGTGCTCATCCATGCCGTCTCCCAAAAAATAAACGCTGCCGCCCTTATTAAGCGCCAGAGAAAAATCATACCCTGCTGCTACAGAAACTATAGCAGATAGATCTTCCAGCGGTTGCGGCGTTATCTGCTCTGAAATACTTTGTTCTCTGCCAAGCTGCATTTGCTGATTTGCTCCAAAAGTCCAGATTTGCCCATCATCCTTAAGAACAATAGAATGAGACATACCGCCTGCAACAGGCGTAATCCATTGATTAACACCGTCGGCTTGGGCTTGTAGAGGAAACAGCAAAATAGTGGCAAGTAATATTAGGGTAGCTGATAATAGTCCATTATATTTTTTACGCATATTAACTCCACCTCTATGGTATTCCTTCGAATAAACTTGCTAAAAAAACAAGAATATCGGCGTTTCTCCAGCTATGGTGCATAATTTACGAGGAGTCAGAAGTCAGAAGTCAGAATATCTAAAGAAACAAACCAATAAGAGCAAGCTATGAGTTTTATGCTGCTTTTAGAAGAGTTTTGTTTTTATGTTGAGGAATGCAGATACTATTTGATTTTAGCTAAAGATCTTGAGTGTTATGACGTTCAGGAAACTTCCTAATTTACTAATCGAAGTCAGCAAATTATTCGTGAATTGCAAATTACTGGATGCATACTCTAAAGGTGTTCAATTCCATTCTGACTCCTGACTCCTGGCTCCTGACTTCTGGCTCATTTGGTTGCGGCTGAAAGCCGCCCTTCACATATCTTAATAAAAAAGTTAATATTATTGATAAATAATGCGTTTAATGGTTATGCAGGGCTTGTTGACAATACCTAAATTGTTTGATAATATTACATTTGCAAGGCAGAAGAAAAAACACCTTTTTTCTATCGCAGTATTCTACACCAATATAATCATTTTTGATACATTTTATCATGTATTTATATATTTTTCAAGCCTCAATGAATCAAAAAAGGCGGTGAAAATCTTGTCGCAAACAGGTTATGACGGGCACTTACGAAGTTATTTATCTTCAGGGCAAATCAAGGAACGTGAAGATACTTTAGGTGTCAGTTATATTTTTTCTGACGAGAACCTATTCTACTTAACGGGATATAAAGTCCTGCAAGAACGGGGCAACAAAGGCTTTTTGCAATGCGCGAAAGTTATGCAAAATGGCAAAATAAAACTCAACTACTATATCGAGAGCTATAAATCCTTGAAAACTGTATTACCAGTACTGACTCCGGCCATATTTTTAACTATTATATATAATCTGGCAAATGTATTTGAAGAAATCCGCAACAACGGGTTTATCCAGTGTGAGAATATTTGGGTATCGCCAGAAAGAATATATGTAGACCCCGAAAACCTGCGGGTGTTTTTACTCTATGTGCCAATAAATATACAAGCGTCTACCGATGGAATTTCTGTATTCGAAAAACATCTAAAAAAAATGATTTTAGATATATTGTTTGAAAACCCGCATATCAACGACAATGATACTCAGGAAATCAGAAAAGAAATTTTTTCCGATGATGAAACTACGCTAAATTCTTTAAAAAAAACCCTGCGTCTTAAAGGACATCCGCTTTCTGCTACCATAAATCTTGCATCGTGGGAAAGCAGTTTAGATACTGCATATAGAGCAGAAAATTCTCAGCCATTTTCATCTGCTAAACTGCGAACAACCGGAGCGCAGTATCATCATACTAATAATAACGCCACCATGCCAAAACAACCTTTGCGATTGATACAATTATTAAAACACGGCTTAAAAACGGAGCCAATTGTAGAAATCAAGCCGGTAGAAATCGATCCAAGGCTTTTATCTTTCGGCGATTTTAATCCTAAAATAGCTCTGGTTAGTCAAAACCTGCCCGAAACCTTAACATTTATCATTAATAAACCCGAGTATATCATAGGAAAAGACGCTACAACCGCAGATGGTGTAATTCTTGCTAATCAATTCATAAGTAGTGTTCACTGTAAAATCATCAGCCATAAAAATCTACATTTCATCGAAGATATGAAAAGTTTGAATCAAACTTTTGTAAACGGCGCGCTTATTATCCCCCATAAAATATTTCCGCTTCATGTTGGAAATACCGTAAAACTGGCTAATATAGAGTTTATTGTACAGCCGCTTTCCATGATGAAAATAGCCGGTGATACAAAAACCGAACCCAATCCTTTCGTAAATGGGGGTAAATAACCATGGCTCAATTCACTATTGTTTTGGCAGACACAGATGAACGCTATTTAACTTTGCTGGAAAAAAGGTTTATTGAAACATGTAAAGACAATGCAGAGATCATTATTATTACGGAAGAAGAATACCTAAACACTTTTATTAGTAAACCACAAAGCATCGATATTTTGGTCATTCAAGAGGAACTCTTTAATAATGATTTTGAAAAACACAACATAGCGAACACGTTTATTCTTACAGAACAAAAAGTTTCCGCAGACGATTCCTTACCCAAAAGGCTATATAAATATACCAATATAATAGAAATTTTCAATGATATTCTCAATGAATCAGCGCTTAAAAATTTTCATGGCATAAAAGGCTCTGAATACACCAAAAGCGTATTGGTGTATTCGCCAATTGGCGGTATTGGAAAAACTTTTAGCGCTATCGGCTTAAGCGTAGCGCTTGCGAAAGCGCATAAAAGGGTACTTTTTCTTTCTGTTGAACCATTGCAAAGCTTCACTTTTTTTCTTTCTGCCGCCAAGTATATGGATACAGACTTACTTAACCGGCTTAATGTACAAAACTCCCATATCTATAATAATCTAAATACCAGTATTGATAAAGATATTTTTGATTACCTACTACCATTTCCACAAGCTGCATTAGCGTTTGGCGTAAAATCGGAGAAGTATCAACATTACATGCAAATCGTTAAAGAATCCCATGAATACGATTTTATTATCATCGATTCATCTTCCGATTTTACTGCGGACAAATCTGCTCTGATGGCTTTTTGTGACAAAACGCTACTACTTTTAGGCCAGCATCCGCTAGATGTCCATAAATTTGAGCGGTTTTTGACTAATATTGACTATTCTAATACAAATAAGTTTTTGTTCATATGCAATAAATACGACGGCAAGGCTAAAGATCATATTCTTAACAGCCCTATACGCACACAAATAACTATTTGCGACTATATACCCAAACTTATTATAGATCAATCCGACCTCAATATTGCCTGGTTCAACAAGTTCAATTATTATGAAAAACTGGCATATATGCTGCTCTAATGGTCTGCTTCGCAGACCAAGTGATGAGTGGTGAGTGAGGAATGCTAAGTTTAGGTTTATTTTCGCAGGCGAAAACAATTGAATTATGATTATACTAATAAAAAGGAAAGCTGGGTGCTGTGTGGATAATGATACCATCGTTGCTGTACTGTATATTCACAAGACAAATCAGAAAATAGATATAGAGATTCCGCTCAATATCTCGGCCAATGAACTTCTTACTGGTCTTAATATAGCTTTTGACCTGGGCGTTGATCCAGATGATATATCGCAGCGTTTTTTAAAAACAGAAAACCCAATCGCTCTTCTGAAAGGTAATAAAACACTTGCGGAATATAAATTGCGACATGGAACCATCATCAATATCACAAATTAAAGGAGATATTAACGTATGATGGATAAAAGATATCAAATAATACTTTTCGGTAAGAAAGTATATAGAGAGCTTGAGTTATCTAAAGAAAGTGAGGCATTGATCAAAATTGGCACAACGAAAGAGTGCCGGGTCAGGCTTAATAAAGCAATATTTTTTGAAGAATTTGAACTGGTTTTGCAAGGTGATGGCGCCGATTGGCAGTTGAGTTGCGGGAATGATCTGTTTTTTACTACGGATGGTATACTAAAAATCACCTATAAAGCGCTGGAACACGGAGATCATCTTATAGTAAAATATAGCAAAACTAATGCCGAGTTGTTTCAAATTGATTTTACTATTGATTTTGACAACGCGCAAAGCGATTACCAGAGAGTAATAGATATAAAAAACCAGGAAACACTCCATATCGGCGGCCACGAGCATTGCGATATTTATCTTGATGATCCATTATTAGGCTTCGACAGCGCAACGCTCACCCAAAAAAACGGTATATTTTACCTAACAGATAATAGCACCAAATATGGGATTTTTGTTAATGGCTCTCGCATACGGGATACCGTAAGAATCTTTGATACAGATTTTTTTAAGCTTGTCGGCTTTAGCTTTTATCTAAAACATGGCAAGCTTTTTACATCCAAACAAAATGTGCTAGTGAAAACACTTGCTTTCATTGATATAAGTGATCAGACAAGCCACTTAGATTATCCTAAATATAACCGGTCTACCAGAATGCAATATGAAATACCTCATGATGAAATTACAATACAATCACCACCCCCCAAACCACAAAAATCCGATAAAAGTATCGTTATGACATTGATTCCCGCACTTGCCATGCTTGCGCTTACTATTGTTCTGCGGGGCATTATGGGCAGCGGTAATAAAATGTTCGTCATTTTCGCCGCGACTTCTATGAGCATCGGCATTATTATGTCCATCACAACTTATATTATTGATGGGCGAAAATTCAAAAAAGATACGGCCATACGGGAAGAGAAGTATTTGGAATATATATCTGAAAAAGAAGCGGAGATCACCGCGTCACGTGAGAAGGAGCTTATGATTCGCCAAGCGATACAGAGTTCCCTTCATGACGATTTAGAAGAAGTTCATGCATTCGGTAAAAGACTTTTTGAAAAAGAGGTTCAAGATTCGGATTTTTTGGATATTTATCTGGGATACGGAAATGTTGAAGCGGCCTGTAAAATAAAATATTCCAAACAGGAATTTGTGGATATGGAAGACCCGATATCGCTATTGCCAAATCAGCTTGAACGCAAATACAAAATCATTCCTGCAGCGCCTATCATCTCCAGCTTCCTCAAAGCCAGTATCATAGGGGTTATCGGCAACCGTGAAGCGCTATATGAGGTAGCTAAAAACATGGCGCTCGATGTAGCTATACGGCACTTTTATCAGGAAGTCAAAATGTTTTTTCTTTACAATGAAGAAGATATTGAACGCTTTCTGTGGATGCGCTGGTTAAAAAACCTTCAAAATGACGCCTTGCAGATCCGCAATATCATGTGCGACGAAGAAAGTAGCAATATCATATTGGAGTATCTTTATAATGAGCTGTCTTGGCGGGAAACTAATGCTAAGTCAAACAAGCAAACCTTTGAGGTATATAATGTAATTTTTATTTTTCGCTCGGAAGGGATTTCCAAACACCCCATTTCCAAATTTTTCAGTTTTGCGAATAATTTGGGCTTTACTTTCGTCTTTTTTGAAGAATACGCGGAATGCCTGCCTAAGGACTGTACCGAAGTTATACAACTGGATGAAGAAGGGCGCGGCACTTTGCTTTATAGTGAAGACTGCAACCATAAGACGGTGTTCGCCTATGAAACAATCAGCAATACTCTAGCGGAAAAAACGGCTTTAAAATTAAGTTCGGTGTATATCGACGAAGTAAGTTTGGAAAAAGACCTGACTAAAAGCATTACACTGTTTGAAATTCTGGGTATTTTGAATATCGATGACCTGGATTTAACACAACGCTGGAACAATTCCAAGGTTTATAAGAGTATGGCTGCGCCCCTGGGTGTAAAGCGCAAGAATAAACCGGTATATTTAGATATCAGCGATAAAGCCACTGCCCATGGTCCACATGGCTTGGTAGCCGGAACAACCGGCTCTGGGAAGAGTGAAATAATACAATCCTATGTATTATCTATGGCTTCACTGTTTCATCCGTATGATGTAGGCTTCGTTATCATCGACTTTAAAGGCGGCGGCATGGCCAACCAGTTCAAATTTCTACCGCATATGATGGGTGCTATCACCAATATCGACGGACGTGAAATCAACCGTTCCCTGCTTTCGATTAGAGCGGAACTGATCCACCGGCAGGAGTTATTTTCCCAATATGGCGTTAATCACATCAACGATTACATTCAATTATTTAAAAAAGGCGAAGCACGGCAAGCTTTACCCCATTTAATCATGATCGTGGATGAATTTGCCGAACTCAAAGCGGAATTCCCCGATTTTATGAAAGAGATCATCAGCGCGGCTAGAATCGGGCGTACGCTGGGCGTACATTTGATACTCGCTACCCAGAAACCTTCCGGCGTAGTAGATAATCAAATATGGAGCAACTCGAAATTTAAGTTGTGCTTGAAAGTCCAAACCAAAGAGGATAGCAAAGAAGTTATTAAAACAACTTTAGCCGCCGAAATTGTAGAACCGGGCCGGGCATATTTCCAAGTAGGTAATAATGAAATGTTCGAATTATTTCAATCCGCGTACAGCGGGGCAAAAGCCGAAACGAATATCGATCAGGTGCAGGCATTTACCATACATACCGTTAACTCTTGGGGCAAGCGGGAAGTGGTCTATACAACTCAAAAAGAGGCAACCGACACCGAAAGCAAAACTCAATTGCAAGTAATGGTAGATTATGTCAACGACTATTGCCAGACGAACAATATAGCAAAACTACAGGGCATTTGCCTGCCGCCCCTGCCGGAGCATATATTGGCCGGGGCTTTGCAGGATAGCGTAAAAGACTTGGTAAAGGGCATAAATGTTGCGATTGCTTTGTATGACGATCCGGAGCAGCAGCGTCAGGATGCTTTAATAATCAACTTATCGGAAAGCAATACCTATATCATAGGCTCGGCGCAGACCGGCAAGACCACGCTGCTGCAGACGATGCTCTATCAGCTGATGCGCTGCTACACCCCAGAAGAGCTAAACATCTACATCGCGGATTGCGGCAGCATGGCGCTAAAAGTGTTTGAAAACGCCGCCCATGTGGGCGGGGTGGCTTTGGCGGCGGAAGAGGAAAAGATGCTAAACCTCTTCAAAATGCTGATGAAGACGATCCTCATCAGAAAAACCCTTTTTGCCGAAAAGGGTTTAGGAACGTATAAGGCATATGTAGAAGCCGGGTTCACGGATATGCCGCAAATTTTATTGTTTGTGGATAATATGGCGGTATTCAAAGAAAACTACTACATCAAGATCGAAGATGTTTTTCTCACTCTGTGCCGCGAAGGGCAAGGTGTAGGAATAAATATCATCGCCACAGGCGCTCAAACAAATGTTATTGGCTTTCGCCTGCTGGCCAACTTTGGCAACAGGATAGCCTTTTGTTGCAACGATAAGGGCGAATACGGCAATCTATTTGACAGATGCAGAATAGAGCCTAAAGAACTACCGGGTCGCGGGCTGTGTGTCATCCAGAAACGCATTTTGGAGTTTCAAGCTGCCCTGGCCTTTGAAGGGGAAAAAGAAATCATCCGTGTAGAAAACATGAAATCCTTTATCCAGGAAAACGCCTTGCTATACGCCGGATGCAAAGCCGCGCCTATTCCGGAGGTACCGGAAATCATCAACCGTTCTGGGCTGCAGCGTACCAATAAGGAATTATACGAAAAGTCATATCAGATTCCTATCGGCATGGATTACAACTCGGTCGATTACCGGGTGATAGATTTGCAGAACGTGCGTATGCTCGGTATTTCCGGCAAGGAGAAGAGCGGTAAGACAAATTTCCTGCGCCACCTGTTGAATACCATTGATATTTCGGGCAGCTCTACAGAAGCTTATATAATAGACGGCGAGGAAGCGCAGCTGGAGGATATGAGTAAGCTCAGCTTCATAAAGAAATACAGCGACAGCGCAGATTCAATAGAAGAAATAGTAAATAGTATATATGAACAGCTGGAAGAACGGCAGAAAAAGGCGCTGCAAAACAAAAATACACCACTCGATATGGTTTTGGAGGACGATCCGCTTTTACTCTTAGTGATAGAGAATAACAGCTTCCTTTCTGAACTTGCCAAGAAAAAGCCTGTTCAGGAAAAACTCAATACCATATTGAAGCAGTACCGAAGGTTTAAGGTGACTATAATAATCAGTGACTTGGAAAACGCTACGATATCATATAGCGCCCCCGATATTTTGAAAACACTAAAAGAAAACAAGAAAATGATCGTTTTCGAAAACGCCGATAGTATTAAAATTTGTGAAGTTGCCCCAAGGCAGTTAAAGGAATATGCAAAGCCTATTAAGCTGGGGGACGCTTATGTATTTATGGATGGGGAAATGAGCAAGGTAAAAACCGTACTGGATGTGTGATTAGCATCCCTGCACACAAACGGTGGTAAAAAGCCCGCGCCTGAGATTATCTCCGTAAACAAGTTATCGGAGATGCTTGCAGGCGCGGGCTTTTTGCTTGTTTTGCGTTCAGATACCAAACTTGCTGGCAATTTCATTATCCAGCGTTTCAACTGCATCGGCAGTTTGATCCAGTTGCAGGCCGATTTGGTCAATAAGCTCTTTCATTTCGTTGAAGGACGGCTTCAAAGCATCAAACTGCTGGGCAAAAGCCTGGCTGGCAGCGCCTTCCCATTCAGACTGCAATTCATTGATGATATTTTGCATGCTGTTGATAACCTCTTGGAAAGTTTCCCCATTCCCGCGCACCTCACCGGCGCGTGTACGCATTTGTTCCGGGGTCATACGGATTTGTCCCATAATCTCTCCTCCTTTGTTATTTATTTGATTTTTTTATTTTGAAAGCGGCCCAAGCATTATGAGGGGAACGCGTTTCAATTCTATGTAACATATTTGCCGACTTTTACAGATGTTCGTATATATAATACTTTATAAAAGATCATCCCCGATTTCTCTTTCTGGTTTATTAGCATCCATTTTACCATTTTTAAGGAAATACAGCCCAAAATGTTTGCATTTCCAAAACAGACCAGAATTTCTCCATTTATCGAATCAGTTGGATAGCAGGATTAATGTCATTTTGAATCTGATATAAATTACCAACTTTTGTTTCCGCCATGTCAATTGCTCTTGCCACATTTTCTAAGAATCTATTCTTGTGATATTCTGACGCAAAACCATTAAATTCAAAACGCATATTATTATTCTCAAATAACCCATCATATTCTTCTTGTATCATATTAATCATAGAAACAAATTCTTTATCATTTTTTAATTCATCAGGTATATCTGGACCATACGGTTCTCCATTTTCCCCATATATCCATATCGGCAAGCAGTTGTATTCAAGTAAAAAACGAATTTTTTTCATTTTTGCCATCTTCTCCTTTATCTCATATTCGCCCCAACGATATAACCATTCTCGCCTATTGTAATGGCAACTCGTTGTAATTGTCCATTATAGACGACCTCATAAATGGGACGTGTTCCTTGCATACCAACGACTTTGCCCTCAGATACAGCTTTGATTAAAAAATCAGGGATTTTCTCTGTCGGTATACCTTTGCTAATAAACTCTCCAGCATGATTCATTATATGTTCCAATCCAGCATTTGAACCACCTTTTTCTAACCAGACAAGCATTCCTTCAGATGTTTTTGTTATAGCAATTACATCTTCTGGAGTATATTTAACGCCGCTTTGCGCCAGTTCTTCTAGGAATTCTTGCGGTCTTAGTGATTTAGTCAGAGCCTGAATTGTTTCCAGAATATCGTTAATCGTAAACCCTGCCTCGATAAAATCTGCCACTACCAAACCAGCAGTAAACAATTCTGCAAGTGTGACCCCAGCGGCAACAAGTTCTGTCAACGATATTACACTGAGAATTTCGGTGATAGGTATTATTGCCACTAATTCAACAAAACTAATTGAAAATAATATTTCATTGATTGGCACATAGACAACAATCTCATTGAATGACACTATATATATGAGGTCTTGGAATGGTATTGCAAGAATAAGTTGCCTAAACGAAATTACTCCCGCACTAACAAGGTCAAGAAGCTCTGTAATATCCACGCCAATTTCGATTAGTGTGGAGACATCGACTCCCAGCATTACTAGTTCTTCAACAGTCATACCTTCCTCAAGAAGTCCCGCAATTATAGCGGCATCTTCCGCTCCTTCTCCTAGCGCACCGATACCCAATGTCACTATAATAGGGAGGATAAGTCCAAATCCGTATCCAATACAATATGCAGCGCCTTTATTATCCCAAGCCTCAGAAATTGAATGGCTAAGAGATTCCCAGATTAAACTAGGATCATTCCATATTGCGCTGACTGTTGCACCAATATTGGAAAACATATCCTTGACCCATTGTGGTTCAGCTCCGAATGGAGCAGTAACGAGAAAAACGAGACCACCTGCCACTAACTTCACAAGACCAAAAACCAACATGAATATGCCTTTAATTAACCCCCATAAAGCTTCAAATAGCCCTACAAAGAAATCTGCAATACTACTTCCCACACTCTTCCAAAAATCGCAAAATTTTTCCCACCAATTACTGTAACTGTCATACAGCTCTTTTACCTTCCGAGCAAACTCTTCATCACATTCTTGATACGGATTTACCCGATAATTATATAAATCCCATAAATCAGTTATAATATTATTCATTCCAGTTGCAAAGGCGGATACATCATAATGCAAGCCACTCAATTTTGAATGGTTACGCTGCAGTGCGCTAGCTCTATCCTCTGTGACACGAATAATGCCAGGTGATTTATTAAGTGCATTATTCATTTTACCAACGTCTTTATTGAAATTTTCTTCAATTTTGCCAATGCTCCATTTTATGTTGTCCCGATTGACGCGCATCTCATCGCCTCTGGACTCCGGCATGATATAATAAGTCATATCGGAAATGAATCCGCCTATGATTGTTATTAAATCCCCAAGTTGCTCTTTATATGTTATAAGGCCATTTTTGGTGTTATCACTCAATGTTTGAATCGCATGGATACCCTTCCCTTTGCTTTGAAGCACAGTCGTGGTTGTGGTATCAATAGCATCTTCCATTTCAGAAAGTGCTTTTTGATAAGCGCTTAAAGTTCCCAAAATATCATCTAAAATGCTGTAATTTACCCTTAAATCTATCATTTTTTCACCTATTATTCAAAAGATACGCTAGATAATTTGTTATTCAATGCATAACACTTAAGAACCATTATTTGTGCTTTCAGTTCCATCTCAGTTTCGACATTCGCATTTGCAAAGTCCATATTGATATATTTTGATATGTTGTAAATAATAGTATCAATGGCACTACACATATCATATATCCTACCAGAACAAAATGAACTTGTATAACCGGGAACACTTACATATACCGGCTCGTCGTCTTGCGTCATGTTTTCCCCTCCTACTTTATTATTTCTGGGCAAACTCTCAGCATGCAGTGATTTGGTCAGCTATGGCATAATCAGCTTCGACATATGCCTCAACAGCAGCCGCAATATTCTCCGAAAAGTTCTTTACTTCATTAAGCGTTTTAGGATTGCTATTGTCTTTCATATTGTTCAAGGTTTTCATCAAATCTTGAATAAAATTGGAGTGCATACCATCAAGAGAGTTACGCGCCTCAGATACATAGTTATTTACATAACCTTCAAACATATCAATAGCCGCGTTTAGTTTTGATATTGCATCTCTGAGTGTGTCGACCTCTATTTTTATCTCATCGCTCAATCTTATTCACCCCCTGTTGTTGAAGGAAATAGTGTGTTAGAGGAAAAACCTGCTGAAAAAAGGCCGCGATTCACAATGAGTTCGTTTTTCACAACGCCAACAAATATCTCTTCCTGCTGATCCGAGTATCCTCGGTGTACTACCTGCTCAATCAGGGGTGGCGTAAAATATAGCAACCTTTTTGAAATAAGAGAACCAAAAGGATAAGCCACAGCGCCATAGGTAAAGTAACTCTCCATACCTTCCTCATATGCGAAACGTTGTGTTATGATGAATCTTATACTGTCAAACTTATCCACGTCGAAGGCTTTACTCAAAAAATCCTTATTCAAATCAATAACACTACCTAACGGAAGTATATCGCAATAACAATCAGCAATTAGTTTTAAGATAGTTTTAAACTCATAAACGCCTATTTTTTCGGTTAAATTATCCGAGAGGGTTACTTCGTAATCCTCTTCGCCTATAATAACTGCTTTCAGTTTTTGTTCCACAGTTGTAATTGGGCTTTTCTTGGCACAGACATCTTCATATAGCTTATAAAGAACCCGTTGGTCACCATTGGCAAATAATTCACTAATTCTTAACGCAAAATCTTTTTGGTAGACCGGGATTCTCTTATCCACCGCAAGTATAAACAGGTTTTTTGATATGCTTTCCATGTTCGGTGTTTTCTCCTCCCATATATTCCTCAATATTTAATTGCACATTAAACCTCTTCGGTGGCCTAACCCAATATTTTTATACAATAGTAGTATACGCCTTCTGAAAGATTCGATCCGCAGTTATGCACGTTTCTGAACGTTTCCGTTTTGGGGCCGATATAGTCGCTTATACTGTTGATTATGACTCTATTAGCTTTGAAATAGTGGTAATTAGTTTGTGTCAATGCTTCAAAAAATGTGGCAATGTTAGGGTTTTGGTTAAATTTTTAAATCTTCAAGCAGAACAGCGCATAAAGCGGTATGCTCTTTATCTTATTTTCAAAACCGAAGTTTCTGGCTGACACGCGAATGGAATATTCAGGATCATATATATCGCAATAATTTCGCAGGCTTTTTGAACGTACATTTTCAGCTGACTTTGCTTCCAGCGGTATAATACTGCCAAGGCTATCTTGAAAGACAAAATCAACTTCGGCTTTGCCCGAAGAACTCCAATAATATGGGTCAATACCGTTTGCGATAAGGGCTTGCATGATATAATTTTCGGTTAGCTCACCCTTGAACCCGTCAAAGCTATGCGGCGTATAAAGCACCGCATTGACTGGGATACTCATTTTTGAACAAAGCAAGCCGGTATCCACCATATAGACCTTGAACGCCTCATTTTCCGCGTAGGCCGACAGCGGCATCTTCCCTTCGGTCACATGAACGCATTTATTTATCATACCAGCCGCCTTCAGCCAATTAAGCGCGACCTCGTAATCCTTAGACCGCGCCCCAGACTTGATAACCTTGTATTGAAACTTGCGGTTTTCTTTGGCAAGCTGAGCCGGAACCGATCCCCACGCTGCCATGATTTTAGTGGTTTCCTGTGGCGTGGCATATTTAGCCATGTCTGCAATATATGAATTGTTCAGGGTTGTTTGTATGGCTGTCACAAAGTCAAAATCGCGTTTGCTCGCGTACTCTTGCACCGCGCGGGGCATACCGCCGACAACAAGATAGGTTTTATATAAGTCCATAGCCGAATCGTGAAGCGACAGTGGTGTAAAGCCCTCAAAGGATTCGCGTATTAACGCACAAATCCCATCTTGACCAACAGCCCACAAAAATTCTTCAAAGTCCATTGGGTACAGATGAAGCATATCCACCTTTCCGACAGGGAAAGAGAACTTTTCACGCTTCATTGCTACGCCGAGCAAGCTACCCGCCGCGATGATATGGTACTGTGGCGCTCTCTCGGCAAAGTATTTGAGTGAGGTCAAAGCCTGCTCACAGGCTTGTATTTCATCAAATATAATAAGGGTATCCCCCGGTAGTATCATTTGCCCGCTACTGGCGGCAAGCTCCCGAACAATCCGCTCCGGGTTCAGATCGCGCTCAAATATAGCGGGTATCTCTTGGGATTCCTCCATACTAAAATACGCGACATTTTTGTAAAACTCCTTACCAAAAGACAACAGGATATAGGTTTTGCCTACCTGACGTGCCCCTTGTAAAAGCAGAGGTAGTTTTTCCGGGTTATTTTTCCACTTCAATAGGTTTTTTACTATTTTACGTTCCATAAAGTGTGTTCACCTCACACTTATTATAGCCTAAAAGAGGTTTATTAGTCAATATCATTCTTCAATCTATTTCAAAAATATGTTTATATGCTATTTTTAGTAACTTACCCTGCAAAAACTTTTTAATAACAAGTTGTTTAAGCCGTTAAACTACATGTTCTACTTTCAATTGTTATTATCCAAATCAAACTTCGATACCGCCGTTATTTCTTCCGCCGAAAGCATAAGGTAAAATGCTTAGCCCACGACTCATTAATTTTATTATTTTGAAAGAAACACACGTCCATTGGTTGTGGGTCGCAGTCAATTCAAATGTATTGCCACTATATTTGCAAAAGCCTATACATCATCGCCGCTTAATTGCGCAGTGATAGCCGTACACTTGGGTAAAACGTTGTCGCCTTCAGAGGTTATACAGTATGCAATCAAATCGCAGTTTATAGAAAATGGGTGATAGAATGCTATTGCATAAGTCTGTGCAACATCAATCTACCTGTTCAAATATTATTTCCTTCACAAAATCCATAACTTTATCGACATATTCTATAGTTATTTTGTAGAAAATTAAATTTCAGATAACTTCTCAAACTCATCGACGATCTCATGTAAATTGACCACCGCTGTAGCAGTTTACCTCAACAGAATAGCGATATTGTAGATCAAAAGTTGCATTTCATTGATGGACTACTTATATGCGGCTAAAAGCCCTTACTTAGGATTATTATTGCAAATTCGTGCAAAGATTCCTGTAAGCGCTGGTTTTTGGTGTGGCGTGCGTTTAAACCCCAAATTTGCTGGCAATTTCATTATCCAGTGTTTCAACTGCGTCGGCAGTTTGATCCAGTTGCAAGCCGAAACTATGGCATTTGCTAATTTTCGATCAACTCATACATGAGCACGATTCAAGAAAAAACTATGGATGAATTTTATCATATATCACACGACAAATTATAAAACCGAAAAATGTAATCATTATCGCAGTCATAAATAATTTGCCAATAAACATCCTTATTACTACAGTTGGCTGGCTAGGGTTAAATATAATCATTGCCAGAAATACTATCAAGCCAATTTGAAGAACTATTTGATGAATAAGCGAAAAAATTGGCACATTATTGTCTACATATTTGCATGGCTTTAAAAATAAAACTGATTCCACAAAATGATGGACATTTATACGCCCAACACATCTTTCCGGCAGTCCTTTGGCTGAAAAAATGATGCAAATACCATAGGAGAAAGCATACGCAAAGACAAATAGTACAATATTAATAATCTTATCATTCACTATATTCACCTCAAATAATAAAATACATTTCGCCCAAGCTTATTAATTCATAGAGCATATATTTTTTCTTATAACATATGACAAACAAAAGTTATACAAATCTCGGAAAAACTCACCCGAACATAGATAATCCAAAGCACTGATAAATGATTCAATGCTTGGAACAATTATGTTATCTATTAATTTATCACGGAAATAATCGCTCACAGCTTCTCCTACATCCCAACCTAAAGAAGCTCCTAGCGCGTTCACAAAACCATCCGGAGTGAAATTTTGTCCTAATCCCGCGAATATGCCACCAGTTACTGCATTGGCAAGTATATTCACTATGTGTGCTACAGGTGATTTTTCTGCCCATGAACCATTTATTGTTTCTGTTGCTGCATAACTTCCAACTGATGTTATTCCACCACTGAACATAACAGCTACCATGCCGATTCCCGGAATTGCCCCAATAGTTCCCATGACACCTGACGCCAAAATATCAACTGCTAAATCTTGTAACTTAACGCTTCCATCAACAGCTAATTGCTTAAAAGTGCTAACAGTTCCACCAACAACCATACCTGTCAATGTTCCAGAAGCTATTGTTGTTACAGTTCCTACTGCTGCAGGTGCTAATGCGGCTGTTGCGATTCCACACGTTACTCCAATAGCTCCGCCAATAAGCGCTCCTGCTGCTACTGCTTCCCATTTTACTTCTCCTGTTGTAACATACGATGTAATTGCTCCAACTGCAGCTCCACCAATCACCCCTATTACGCCTAATATTAAGTTCAAAAATTTGCCATCATTATCGACAAATATTTTCGGGTTATTAACGCAATATATATATTCATTAAAAGTTGACGGCCACACGATGAAACCCTTGAACATATCTCTTGCAATAAACCGCCCCGCCAACGGGTCATACTCTCTCGCTTGGGCAAAATAAGTCTGCGCGACATTGTCATATTGGTAGCCCGTGAATCCAAATGGTTGCGCTTCACCCTGGTTGCCAAAGACATCGCGACCAAACTCATCGTAAGCATAACTATCCACCAACGCGCCATCCGCACCGGTAAACCGTAACGGGCTGCCAAGCTCATCTTGCATATAGAACCGATTACCCTCGCCACCGCTCTCGGCCACCACATTGAAGTCCCAGGCATAGTTCTTGGTTTGCCCATCCTCACTCATTTGCAATAGATTGTGATACTGTTTTGTCAAATCCAAAACATAGCTAATGTTCTTTGTCGGATTCAAATCATCTTTTATCTGCTTGCCTACCCGGTGCCCCAAACCATTATACTCATAATCCGCCACTTGCCCGGCGGCATTGATTGCTTTGGTCAGGCGGTTTAGTGGGCTGAATTCGTAAGAGTTCTTAAGCTGACCGTTTTCCAGAATCCGCGTCAAGTTACCCCTTGCGTCGTAACTAAAATCTTGCGTTTGTTGAGTGCTTTCCGAATGCAATAGCTGATTAAGCGGATTATAGGCATAATCCGTTCTAACTCCGCTATCTTCCATAAAACTGCGGTTACCAAACTCATCGTATCCGAATGATTTTATCAGTTTATCATCTTTGATTACTCCCGATAAACGCGATAGCGCATCATAGGTATACTGATACTTTCCGCTATCCTCAGCTAGAGCGCGCCGGTATTTTTCTATACCGGTTTTATTTATCATGCTATCGTAAGAGTAGATATATTTATCCAGTATACCCTCTTTATCGCTGTGAATAAGCTCAGAAATCAACCCCATCTCGTTGTAGGAGTATTTTGTGTTTACCCCGTTTGAGAATACCTTATCGCTTAATCTGCTGTTACTATCATACGCATACTCTACCCGGCTGTCACCGTCAATTAAGGTTTTAAGCCGCAACGCTTCATCATATTCATAAGCTACGACTTTACCATCCGGGTATTTAATGCCAGTTCGCTCACCCGTGTTACCGAATATATATTCGACTTCTTTGCCGTTAAAGTCCCTTACCTTTTTAGCTTGGCCAGTTTCGTCAACCTCAATGCTGGTAACTCCTAACCAATCTCTTATTTCGGTCAACTGTTTAAGTGGGTTGTACGAAAGCTTAACACTTTTGCCATCGGCGTAGCTTACTTTTTCAAGCTGATTGGTTGGGTCATAGGCGTATTCGGTCAAATAACCTTCTTTATCCAATTTACTAACTACATTGCCTGTTTCGTCATAGGTATAATTTTCCTTATTGCCTAATGCGTCAATTATTTGCTCTATTTGACCTAATTCATCGCGTACATATTTAGTAATATGCAACTTAGCATTTTTATCATTAATTTGCTTTACTTCGTTTAGTTCAGCTAACTGTTTGACTTCGATTAAATTGCCAAGTTTATCATAATCGTATTCTGCTTTATTACCCAGAGGGTCGATAACCGCAAGCAAATTACCGTTTGGAGAGTAAACGTATTTGGTGGAATTTCCGTTGGCATCGGTCATGGCGACAACATTACCCACCGCATCATAAGCATAGCGTTTTTCCTGTCCTTTATTGCTGGATATCCTTGTTATCCGGTTCAGACAGTCGTATTCATAGTAAAGAATATATCCGTCTTGTGAGGTTTGGGATATGATATTTTTGTTCTTGTCATATGCGTATTCAGCGCTTCTGCCGTCTGGGTATTTGATTTTTCTCAGCAATCCTCCTGGCAAATACTCGTAGTCAGTTAGTCTGCCTGCTGCATCAATAACTTCGGAGATTTGTCCTAACGAATTATATGAATAGCGCAGCTCTCTACCGGAGAAGTCAGTTTCACTGGTTTTTTGTCCGGCCTTGTCGTAGACCAATTTGCTTTCATGCCCTAATGCGTCAATAATAATGGTTATTTGTCCCATATAGTCATACGCTACGCCGGTTTTCGCTCCGTTTGCTTCGATAACTTCCATCACACGGTTCAAGGCGTCATAGGAGAGATGTACCTTATCCCCTCGTGGGTTTATAATAGCCGTCCGGTTGCCGTTAGGGTCATAGGCATACTGTACACTGTGCCCCAAAGCATTTGTCACTTTTATCAGCCGTTGCAGTGGATCATAGTCAAAAACAGTAGTGTTACCGTTGGCATCGGTTTGTTTGGCAACATTCCACATCAAATCATATTCCAACGTGGTTTCATTGCCCTCTTGGTCAACCAATTTACTTGGTTTGCCCAGGCGGTTATATTCCCTTATGTTTACACTGCCGTCAAAATCTATTATCTTGGTTACTTTGCCGCTAGCGTTATATTCGTATTTCCGTTCATGACCCAGCGCGTTTATTACCTTGATAATGTCACCTTTGAAATTGTATTCGTAGTGGGCTTTATTGCCGTTGCCATCAATCGTGGCAGTGACTCGGTTTAACTCATCGTATTCGTAGAATGTTACAGCGCCCGGTTCTGTCATGGAAAGGATATTACCACGCGCGTCATATTCTATACCTATTTCACTGCCATCCGGCTGGATTACTTTTACCGGCTGGCCAGTTGCGTTATATTCGATCTTGCTTACCCGTTCCAGTGCATCGCTGATCTGGGTGGCATTGCCGCGCTCATCATAGCGTGTTTGCAGCTTTATTTCGCCGCACAGTTTTATCTGCTCCGGCTTGTTGAAATTATTGTAGTCCGTATCAATAGTCTCTTGGAGCGGGTTGATAACTCTAATCAGGTTACCGTTTTTGTCATACGAGTACTTGGTAGCATTGCCCCTTTTGTCTATATGTAAGGTGCGCAGGTTATGCTCATTATAGTCGAATATTTCCTCGCCGTCAGGATAAACAGTGCCAATAGTACGGAATTTGTCATCCCGTCTATAGGTTATTTTGCTTCCATTCTGTTGAGTAAGCACAGTGATTTTCTGGTCATCGTCATAAGCGTATTTCATCACTCCGCCGTCCGGGAAACTCTGTTTTACCGTCCGGCCATTTTCATCGTATTCATTTTTGACAGTATTGACCCCCAAGGGATTTATCTGTTTGCACAGCAAACCTTGTGCGTCATACTCATACTGATATACCGCGCCGGATGGCTGTACTACTTTGGCCAGCCGGTTTTGCGCATATGTTAACCTTATTTGCCGCCCACTGTGATCCGTTACCCTATTCAAACGCTTATGGTCATTATAGCTAAAAGCAAGGCTACCACCGCTGTTTTCTACCTTAATCAATAATCCCTCGGCATACTTAAAGGCTGTGCAATTCCCGTTTAAATCTGTAATGCTTTGCAAGGCGCCTTCATTGTCAAAGAGGTACTGCTCCATGCTGGGCAACGTCAGCGCCCAGCCGTCTTCACTCTTGAACAAGATATTGTTATGTTCCAAAGGAGCGGCATAGTGACCGTCCTCCAGCGCCTGATATATTTCCAGATGCCCGTCGCCAAAGGTGATATGTGCTGTTTCACCTTCTTTACGCAATACGATATTGAAACTATGCGTCCAGTTAAGGCCGAGTATGCCATTTGTTTCACCTATGGAGTTGTAAAAACGTTTGAAGATAAGCGGGAAACGCCCGGGGATTTCTATATCATCTTTGAAAAATATAAAATTGCCTGTTGAGAGATTTACCGGGTCTGTGCTGAAAATACAGGAAACTTGTTCTCCCGCCAATTTTGCCGCGTCAATGATGCCTAATATTGCGGATTGCACCTTGTCTTTGAGCGCGGCCAGCCCGGAGAGGGATGTTTCAAAGGGGAATGATTCGTTAAAGCTATCATGCACCGCCTGCATTTTTCTGGTGAATTCCAATATTTCCTCATTTATACTCTCTGTTTTTTGCGCATAACTTAAGTCGGTACTCTGCGCCTGATCACGCAATTGAGCAAACAGGTTGTTTGTATCTGATATGGCCTGCTCCAATTGACCAATAGCCGCTGTAAGCGTTCCAACCGCCCCATATAAGGCAGCTTCATAAGAGCGGTAGTCACGCGCCTTAGCCGCGGCTTCGGCTCTTTTTTCCCAATCCGGCACCTGCCTGGTGCAGGATTCACCTTCAGAATTAGTATACGTTTCCGTCTTCATGGCCGTAGCCGCTATATGCTCTTCTGCCGCCGCCAGTTGACCTTGATTTGCCGCTATGCTCTGATATGCGCTCACGGTGCTTTGCATATTGCTGATTTGCTGCTTCATGGCATTTTCAGATTCCACACGTATCTGCTCCGCCGCAGCCTCATTCCACACAAAATCCGCGCTCATAACTATCCTCCCCAAAACTCTTTACTATCAAATATCAATTTGGGCTGCGCAGCAGAGTATCAGCCCGTATTTATTATTTCCTCCACAAAACTGTCCGTTTTTGTTCCGGCATCATCGGTCAGCGAACGGAATTCTGCTAAGGAAATCTTCACATAATCCAGGATGCTCAGATACTTGGGCAGCGTTTTGGGCAAAACATAACTGGTCTCGCATAGGTCTTCTATTTGCGTTATCACTTTGTACAGCTCTTCAGCCGCTTTTTCATCAGTCGTGCGTATTTTATTCAGTGCATCAGTATAGATGCTCCGGTCTACGGCAATATTCGTCTGATTACCCACGCCGGTAGAATAACCGCCGCTCATGGCGCTGGCAGGGTCGTAAGGCGGTTCTACATTAATGCGGGCAGGCAACCCGGGCGGCGGCACAATTTTGTAGGAAATGCCGCTAAAAGGGTCGTGACTATGGATTTCCCCGGCAATTATTAAAGCTGCGGCTACCTTCTCAAGATAGTTTTGGCTGGCCTTCCCCACAAATCCGTCTGGCATCAGCGTTTCCCCCTTTAGGAAGTTTATTATTTACCAAAAAAAAGCCGCTAAACTATATTTTACCCCCGCTGCTTTTGGATGTTTTACTACTACCTTTACCACTACCTTTAAAGAAATTGCTGATGGTTTCAAAAACTCCCTTGATTTTTTGTTCGGTCGTTTCTACCTGCTTTGAGGAATTATCCATAAACGAAAGCAGCTTATCCAATGTCATCGCAGAAATGCGTGTTTTTTCTTTGTTTGCTTCCATAGCATTTTTCAAGGCAGCGTTAGAAGCGCCATCCACGCCATCTAGCATAGTTTGTATCTGATTATACTCAGCTTCCATGTTGTCTATTTCCGATGTTATCTGGCTTCTGAGCGCTGCCGCATTGCTGTAAACATCCCCATAGGAGATATGGATTCGGTCAGACATGGCTTGTACCCCCTTTGTCTGTAACTGGAAGGTATTAATGTTGTATGAAATATAGATACCTTTGAAAGTTTTCAACATGCAGTAATATTTTTTGGCTAACGCCAAATACATTTATGTTTTCTACAGTTTTTTTAAACTTCCTTTAACAGTATTGTTTATTTTAAAAAAATAATTGCTTATTGGATTTTATAATTATATTATAGGGCGCCTCTAAAAACTAGCTTTACAACTCTGCCAAATTAGCGCAACTATCATTTTCTCGTCATTGCGGCCTTCGCGCCGCA
>WRKD01000218.1 GCA_009778255.1 Bacillota bacterium | reverse complement strand
TTGCGGCGGCAAAAGTCGATTTGTCGGCGCGGCAGGCCGAACTGCGCGGGAATTTGGACAAACTACTTCGCGATAATGATTACGGCAATGTGTCCGACGATGCTTGGCGTGATAATTATGCGCCGTTCCATTGGATAAGCGAGTTCTACTCTATTATAGTTGACAATTGCGGGTTCGATGTGATTATTGGGAATCCACCATATGTGGAGTATAGTAAGATAAAAAGTAAAAAATATAGGATAATTGGATATGATACAGAAACTTCCGGGAATCTGTATGCTTTTATTTGCGAACGAGCGTTGCATTTGTCCAAAAACAACAGCGGTATTGGTGTCATTATCCCCATATCGTCCATATCAAGTGATAGAGCGATGAAGTTTCAGAATTTGTTATCAAAGCATACAACATGGCAATACTCTTACTCAAATAGACCTGCAAAATTATTTGATGGAGTGGAGCAACGACTTACCATATTTATCGTAAATAACAATAATCATAGCAAATCTTACAACTCATCATATAATCATTGGATGTCAGTAGAGAGAGAAGCCTTGTTTGACATGCAAAACTATGTTGTCAGTACAATATCTGATAAACCGTTTGCAAAAATAGGCATTGATATTGAAGCAAGTATTTTTGAAAAATTACATTCTCATAATAAGCCATTATGCAACAATATCGGATTCTTTACTAAAGGCTCTGTAAATTGCTGTTATTTTCATGATGCCCCTACGTATTGGATAAGGGCAATGAATTTTGAACCTCGCGGAGAGTATACGAGCGATAGCTCAAACCATTATAAAGAAATAGCTTGTGAGTCGATAAAAGAAGTATCCGTTGTGACAAGCATTCTTAATTCATCATTATTTTATTTTTACTTCAAGGTTGTTAGTAATTGTCGTGATTTCTCTCAGCGCGAAATAAGAAACTTTCCTGTTGCAGACGCCGTATTAAATGAATACTTTGACCTTGTTGCCAATAATCTATCTGAAAATTATAAGAACAATCGTCTGATAAAACAACGGAACTATGCCTCAGGATTTATACAGTATTGGGAGTATTATCCTCAAAAATCAAAACCAATAGCTGACCAAATCGACACAATCCTCGCCCAACATTACGGGTTCACCGAAGAAGAACTCGATTACATCATCAATTACGACATAAAATACCGTATGGGACTTGGCGGCGGCGATGATGATGATGGAGGCGATGGAGAATGAGAACCCGTGAAACCATAGAAGATTTGTTAAACGCCAAAGAAGGCGAGAATTATCAGTTCAAAGAGTGGAAAACCAAAGACGACCTGAAAGAAGCCGCGAGGATTTGCTGTGCGCTTGCTAACTGTGGTGGCGGGAAGCTCGTTCTCGGCGTAACTGATAAGCGCCCGCGTAAAGTTGTTGGCAGTACGGCGTTTCCGCAACCGGAGCGCACCCGCGCCGACCTTATGAGTAAGCTCCGTGTTCGTGTAGATTTTACTTTATACGAGCATGAGGGTAAACGCGTTCTTGTGTTTGACATTGCGAGCCGCCCAATTGGATTGCCTGTTGCAATCGAAAGCGGTGCATGGTGGTATCATGGCGACAGCCTGATATTGATGCCGGAGGAAGTTCGCCGCGCAATCTATGCTGAGAGCGGACACGACTTTTCGGGCGATATATGCGGCGGTGCGTCCATGCAAGACCTCGACCCTATGGCTATTGAAAACTTCCGAAGTATTTGGGCATCGAAAAAGAAGAGCGACCGGGTACGCGCAATGACAGATAGTCAGGTTCTATTTGACTGCGGAGCTGTTACAGATGAAGGTGCAACATACGCTGCGCTGATTTTATTCGGTACTCGCGACGCACTTAGAAAATACCTGCCCCATGCGGAAGTAATTTTCGAATATCGCTCAACCAATGCAGCCGGCCCGGCTCAACAGCGCGAGGAATTCCCTTGCGGTTTCTTTGCTTTCCCCGACCGCATTTGGGAGCTAGTGAACCTGCGGAACGACCTGCAAAATTTTAATGTGGGTTTTTTTGTTTTTGACGTGCCGACATTCAACGAACTAGTGGTACGAGAGGCAGTTTTGAATGCCGTGTGCCATAGAAATTACCAGTTGGGGGGCAGCATTTTCGTCCGCCAATACCGCGACAGGCTTACAGTTGAGAGTCCCGGTGGATTTCCTTATGGCGTTTCCGTAGATAACATTCTGTATAAACAAGCACCACGAAATAGACGCATAGCAGAAATTCTTTCATTATGCGGATTAGTGGAGCGCGCAGGGCAAGGCATGAATCTAATGTACGAATATAGTGTCCGCGAAGCAAAGGCTCTGCCTGATTTCACCCGCACCGACAAATTTGGCGTCTTTCTAACGCTTCACGGTCTCGTCATTGCTAAGGGGATGCTGGCACTACTTGAAAAAATCGGCAATGAACAGCTCAAAACATTTTCTACGGAAGATTTTCTTATTATCAATGCACTTTTTCATCAGCAAAGCTTGGATGAGAGTCTCTTGCCACGGCTTGAGCGGTTGATTGATATTGGTGTAGTAGAGCGCGTTGCGCGTAAAAAGTATGTGTTGGCGCGGGCGTTTTACGATGTCGTTGGAAAGGCGGGTGTACATACTCGCCAAGTCGGTCTGGATAGAGATACAAACAAAGAACTCATTTTGAGCCATCTTAAAAAAAATGGAGAGTTCGGCGCCCCGCTTAAAGAGTTGCAACAGGTTCTTCCCGGACATAACAGAAGTCAGATACAAGTTTTGCTCAGGGAGCTAAAGAAAGCCAACAGAGTATCTATGGAAGGAAAAACATCGGCTGCCAAATGGTTTATCAATCAGCAGCGAGATAACTGAACTTGCAACAATGTTGCAACAATCTTGCAACATTGTTGCAAGTTACGGGCGATAGCGGCTTCCGAAAGGAATAAATACTCATGAATAAAGTATCTATGATGGGAGATATATCGTTGTGGCAGCTCCCAAAGACAGCGTTCCTCTGCTCCGACAAGTTCAGCGCGGGAAGTGTTTTGAAAAGCTATGATTGGGCAATAGAAATGAAGCGCGCCAACCGATGCGTGATATCCGGCTTTCAAAGCAAACTCGAAAGCGATGTATTTGAACTTCTGCTTAAAGGCAATTCGCCGTTGATATGGGTACTCGCTCGCGGTATGTTCGACCGCGCCCCATTGAAATTGCGGGAACATATTGAATCGGGAAGACTGTTGATCGTGTCACCATTTGACCAAGCGATAAAGCGTCCCAACCGTGAACTCGCATATGAGCGCAACCAGTTTATTGCGGATAACGCCGATGAGGTCGTGTTCGCGCATATTCACGTAGGCGGTATGCTTGAGCAGTTGGTAATAGGGGATGGCAATACTACAAGGTTTTTGGATGGAGAATAAATAATGAAAGAGATTCCCGATAATTTTTGCGGCTACATAAATATCGACGATGATGTTTTTGTTTGTAGCGTCACAGGTCATACCGTGAAGGTGCTTCCACTAAACGAAGGATAGAAGCGTTCCGTATCGCTTCGATGCTGATTAAGGAGAAAATCGAACAATGATTGAGAAGATAAACTGGAGCGGGACTATTCTTTCAATTCAACCGCGCACGAATGTATGGCGCTATCGTGTTGACAACCGCACACATTCCCATACAGGATACAACATTTTCCTTGACGGTGTTGCGAACAGTATTCCTCTTCAGTATGCCGTGGCTATTTCTGAAAAGCAGCAACAATCAATTGCATTCCGAATAGGTGATGAAGCGAGTGGCACTGGCTGGACTAAAAAATACCCACAATGGGAGTATGCCGATTATTATCGCGCAGGCGCACTAAAACGCATCAAACCCAACACTACTCCTGCTGATGAGCGCAACGCGCCGCCGTGGACAGGCGATGCGCCCGACATGGCAACATACGAATGGCGCGGATGCCGTGTTTTGAGCAAAGCTTGTTGGAAAGGAAAGTGTTTTAAATGCAAGTGGGCGGCGATGGCGAATGTCACAATCGAATACGACTGGGGAGTTAAGCAAAAATGGAGATTTGAGAGTTTTTGTTATGGCCCGAAGTCATGCAAATACTATAAGCGCGGCGCAGACCCTATGATTCCATATAAAAATGATGGTTCAAACCCTGACAGCCACGGCGGGTTTGACGAAATATGCACCGAAAACAGGGATTGGGACGAATGAATGTGAGGGGAAACCATGTTCTATGCTGGTAGCCGCGATGGTCGGGCAATCCACGGCGGCAAATGTGCGAATCGAAAAAAGGAAAAATATCTGTACCTACCTTGAACAGCGGGTAGTCTACAAGAACATCGCCATATAAAGAGGCAAACTGTCAAAAGCTTCTGTTCCTCCGACATTTTTTGCGGATAGCTTGATCCCGCATTTCACTCCGTATTTTGTAAAAACCGCATCCATTGATTTTGCTTTTGTGTTATCCGCAGATTTGACTTCCACCGCCGTCGCCATTTTATTACGGCGTATGAAAAAGTCAATTTCCAATTTGTTTTTCTGCTCAAAGTAATACAGCTTCTTACCCGACTTGTTAAAAATATCCGCAATGATATTCTCGTAAATCGCCCCTTTGTATATGCCAAGATTGCCGTCGATTACATCTTCCTGCGAGCCGTCCTCCAACATCGCCATTAGCAGTCCGGTGTCACACATATAAACTTTGAACGTGTCGCTCTTGGCATTGCCTTCGAGCGGTAATTCCGGTATGGAGAGGTTGTAGCAGAAGTTTATCACGCCCGCGTCGTACAGCCACATCAGACTACCGCCGAACTTACGGGCGGTTCCTCCGCGTTCTACTATACTGTATTGAAACTTCTTGTAGTCTTTGGACAGATGCTTGGGAATAGACAGGAAGCAGGCCCGCGCTTTTGCTTTTTCCGAGTCTTTGGCATACTTGGCGATGTCGTCCTCATAATCGGATAGGATACCCTTTTGAATTTTTAATACGTTAGCGAAGTTGTGAGTAGTAACAAACTCATCGACCGCGCGGGGCATACCGCCGACTACGATGTATTCCTTGAAAAGCTCCATCATTCGTTCATGCATAGCAATGGGCACGGTTTTCCTTTTGTCGAAATATTCTCTAATGTCGGTAATGGAACCGGGCAATACACCGTTAGCCCACAAGAACTCCTCAAAGTCAAGCGAGTGCATTTCCAGATGCTCGATATACCCCACTGGATATGAAGGTACTTCCTTATAATTGATTCCGAGCAAAGAACCTGACGCGATCACGTCAAACCGACCGTCCTGCGTCAAAAATTTTAACGCGGTGCGGGCGGGCGGACAGTCTTGTATTTCGTCAAGAAATAGCAGTGTTTCGCCGGGGATAAGCTCCGCTCCAGGTACGCGTAGTGATATTTGTTTGATAAGGGTTTTTGTGTCCAAATCCCCGTCAAAAATAGCTTTGTATGCGGGGTTCTGAACAAAGTTTATTGTCGTGCAATGTTTGTAATTATCGCGAGCAAACAGTTCGATGATAAAGGTCTTGCCGACTTGCCTTGCGCCTTTTATAACCAAGCATTGTTTATCCTCGCGGGATTTCCACAACATCAAATCATCATATATTTTTCGTTTGAGCATTTCAGATACCTCTCTTTCCTCTATGCTTATTTTCCTCTATGCTTATTGATTATACAGCGGATTTCGGGTTTTATCAAGAGAAAATGCAGATTTATCCCGTGAATAATATGATATGTGCGCAGAAATACCCCGCGAATAATGATATCGCGTTGCAGAGTATCCGCAATATTTTTTCGCATTTCAAATCAACAATGATTTCAATGTGGCTGTTCGTGATTTGGGGAGCATAATTTATTTTGATGCGAACGATGGCTGTTTATCTTATCATAATACAAGAAAAAGCGTCGTCGCGCTTTTCTTTTTCGGAACGGTTACAGAAATACTGGTGCTACCGGAATATCAACGTAAAGGCATCAGAAAACAACTGATGACCTTGGTTTTTGATACTTCACCAACGTCATTGTTTTTATCAATATTGAGTTGGATTTGATGCGGAGGTTAGTACTATTTTCGCAGTATTTCTGCAAAACTGCCTTTTCGTGTAAAATACCTATTTCAAAACTTGCTTTTTAGTGTAAAATTTTTCATTGAGCTCACGTGATATTTTAGTAAGGAAGCAGCTCTTAACGGCTATTAAGCCGAATTGGCGGCGACGTCTTTCCGCAAAGGGGCTTAGATTATTTCTTTGGTAATCATCAAATCTTTATGCTATACTATTATCGGGAGCTCGTGGGAGCCGGGGTTTTTCACCCGCTTATTCTAAGCGTGTATTATCCGAGGAGATTGTCTTACAAACCCTGTAGTTTTATATATAATTCAGGAATCTCCTCGGTTATCTTAACTGCTGGAATAACGTGTGCCCCACTCTGACAGTTACTGCTTCGCGGCTAACTATCCCGTGGGCGCTGCCGCGAGCTTTGCCATCAATATTTATTTTGTGGAGGCAAACTATGAATAAATTCAAAATCTATATGAGTGCTTTACTGATTGCGACGCTTATTTTTTCCGTAATATACAACAGTCCTACAGCGTTTGCGGACAATAATGTTATAGTTGAAATTGACGGTCAACGTGTGAATTTTCCAGATCAACAACCTATAATTGTCAATGATCGAACGCTTGTACCAGTTCGGGGCGTATTTGAAAGACTCGGATATACTGTGGGTTGGGAACAAGCCAAAAAAACAGTATCACTTTCAAATTGGATTAGCAATGTTCTAATTGTGATAGGAGAATCCAAATTCATTACGAATGATAAAGTTTATAATCTTGATGTTCCTGCTCAGATTATTAAGGGCAGGACTATGCTTCCGTTAAGGGCCATTCTTGAAAGCGTCGGTTGTACTCTGGAATGGGACAGCAGTAGAAGTGTCGTTTTAATACACAGCAACTTACCCAAAATAGTTGACAACAGTACGCTTAAATATTTCCCACCAATTTTTAACCAAGGTACTGTCGGTGCGTGTGCGGAAGTGGGTATGGGTTATTATACGCTGACATATATGACAGCAAGAGCGCGTAATATTGATGTAAAAGCACTTGGCGAAAGAGCAATTTATTCACCGGGGTTTTGGCACGGCACTAATATTGGTGGGCTCATTCCGCTGAGAGCTGGATTGGTAACTCTTGATAAATGGCCATGGGATGAAGACGCTCTTAATGCCCCTCCCCGACCCGCGCCACCAGAGCTTTGGCGGGAAGCGATACAAAACAGAGCTGATAATATTCTCATAATTGGTGTATTCAGAGATGAAGCAGACCGAGAATCTCTCCCTTGGGCGAAAGAGCAACTTGGAGACAGATATATTTTTGCAATGGGCGAAGATATAGAAGCTTTTCACACTCTGCTGAAAACATATCTTGCTGATGAATATGTTTTTGCGATGAGCACACAAATATCTGGATGGATACCGCATAAGATAAGTGACAACCCATATTCAACATTGGATGATACAGAAATCGGAAAACAAATCTTCACTTACGACCCGTCCCTTTGTTTTGGGGATGGCCACGTAATAACTCTTGTAGGATATAATGATGATATTTGGCTTGATAGAAATAATAACGGCATTATAGATGAAGGTGAACTCGGGGCCTATAAATTTGCGAACTCATGGGGAACAGAATGGGGCAATGACGGTTTCATGTGGCTCTCCTACGCCGATGCATCATTGCCAATGTGGGGTAAGATAGAAACCTACATTGTAAACAAAGAAAGGCATATCCCATTACTACTTGCGGAACTTGAGTTAGAATCGCCAGGCTTCTATTTTTTGGGTGAGTTGGGGTGGGCACCTCACAACAGCCCTGATAGAATTACTTTTCTTGAGTCAGATACAATTGGTCATTTGCTATTCTCGGGAGGGTGCACTATAATAGCGGACTTTTCAAGTATAATTTCGGAAAACAACTTGGATTTGGATAAGGCTAAATATGACTGGTATTTGCGCTTAAACCTCATATTGCCGCTGACAACAACTCGCCGATATTAACGGTGAAATCCTTCAAGCTGACTGATGCATATGGGAAGGTGCTTACGCAGTATGATGGCTTATTGCCTGTGTCAATAGCTAGAGACGAATATATTGTATTAAAAATCACATATGGTGCGGATTAGGGTGGCAAACAACACCTTAATGGCGGCGATTTGTTCAATTTCACAGGCACACGGTTGTATTATTGCGGTTGTGGCAGCAATTTTGAGTTTTATTGTCAGCATCAACCGAGTGCGTGTACTTGCTGAATGGTTCAATTTCATATAATTGTACGCGCGCCATCCCCTATTACCAACCGCTTAAGCATACCGCCTGCGTGAATATTGGCTAAGTCCATGCGGCGACCCTACTTGAGTTGCTTTTGTCTCTTGCTTCTGAAAATATCGCATCGGATATGCTTCGCCATACGTTAGGTTCATAAGAACTTTTTAATGTTGGCATCGACGTTTTCATTACCGATAGCAATTTCCGAGCTTCCATAATTTAAGGCAACTACCTTTTCGCAAGAAGCTACTACTGCCATAAGCATTTCAACCCGATTTCTAAGCGCGATGCATAATGCGTCCCGCCTTTTGGCATCAATGAGCGGTGATTTGCATAGCAGCTCATTAAACTCGTCATCAATCCCGATTAAATCAGTAAAGTTCAACCATGAAAAATCTTTGACTAGTTTTATCTGTTCCTCATGCGTATTAAAAAACGGCTGGCTTTTTATTGTTTTTGCGTTTTGGATGGCTGCCACGCTTTGGTTGTACCATAAAGAAGAACCGTTATCATATAATGGAGCAGGCTTTATCCATTCAAGCGTTTCGGCGTTCCTCACCGCCCCAAAGTTGTTGAAATGTCTATCATTGTTAGCGATGAGATAGTCCGCCGCCAACATTTTATCAAGATGAATCCTGGAGTTGGGAATCCCCAACCAAGCACAGCAATCTAAATAATGGGCATAAAGCTGTCTCACATCTCTGATTTTTTCTACATTATGGATATAGTAGGCGCTTATCAATTCTGTTTGAGCGGTTATAAAATTTTCGCAAACGCTATATGGTAAATCATGCTCCCAAATAACTGAATAAGGTACATGAGGGATACTAAGACGCCGCATAATTAACGCAGCTATCATTTCGTTAATAGGCTGCTGTTGATATGGGTCGCTGCCGCCTTTTATCAAGCACCTTTTTCCGTCAATGATAACCCATTTTTTTTTGAGCCAGCCGTCAGAAGTATTATCAGGGGAAACGAGGTCAACCTTTCCCTCTTGAACAGCGTCACCAAATAAGATATTGCCCACATACTCAGAAAATGGGTTATTAAAAAAGTTGATTTGATCCCAGTTAAGAGGGTTAATAATAGGGTTTGCCCAATATTGATCGGAGAGTGAAAGCCCAAAGCTTTTTGTTATCAGCTTACCTTCGGAAGAAACGCCTAATCGATCTATAGCTTCACGGATATTTTGCCGGCTTGTGGGGATCGACCGCCCATGCCACCAATCGTTTAAATCGCCCCTGTTCGGTTGGCTGTTTTTTATGCTTATTCCTACAGGGATGTGTTCCGGGGCAAATACCATCCCAATTTTAGAGATAACCGCAGTTTCTTCATCTATTTCAATCTCGGCTACTGCGGTTTTCTTATGCATCAAGATGTACTCCATTTTACCACCACCCCATATAACTGCGATCTTCATGCTATGCTTAATTGATAAATATAGTATATCTTGACGCCAACGGAAAGTCAACGCCTCCGGCGGGGTCTCATCCGTTCCGACTACCAAGTGTTACAGTTCAAGGGCATTCCATAATTTGTTCCTTAGTTATCTGATAGCTTTAGCACACATGCGCTAACTAAATAAATAGCTAGCCTGTCATTAACGTGAAAATTAGTAGCTAGCAATAGAAAAGATCCTTCGCTGTGCTCAGGATGACAAAATTAGGCAGGGAGTGAACTGTAAATACCAAGCTTATCAACGGTATAGTCGATTTAGTATACATCACTGCATTTTTATGAAATGCGAAAAAAGAGAATCCTCTAAATCAGTTCAAAATACTTGAAGAATAGAACTTATTGTGTTACAATAGGTTCCAAAAAGGAGTGATGCTATGTCAAGTGAAACAACAGTTTTTAGTGTCCGTATGAATTCTGATGTAAAAAACAGTCTTGATGAGTTCTGCGCCGCTGTAGGCATGAACGCCAACACTGCAATAAATATGTTTGCACGTGTTGTAACCCGGGAAAAGCGTTTGCCGTTTGATGTAGCTATTGACCCGTTTTACGATGAGCGAAACATTAGGCGCTTACTGAAAATCAAAGCCGATGTGGAATCGGGGCAAGTGAAGCTAACTGAACATGAGTTAATCGAGGTAGACGATTGAGCTTAATTCCATATGCAGGTGTTGCGGAGAAATAGTAATGAAAAAACACATTATGCAAATTGTGGTTGCTTCTTGCTTAGCAGTTCTATTGCCTAAACTTGGAGTATTTATTGCTGTAAGCAATCTTGAAAATGAATCATTTTATATTGCTGTTAGAGCCATAACGAGTATAACCGGGCTGTTATTGGCTGTTTTTACCCTAATACCAGCGGTGAAATTAGCTAGATTACTTAAAATCAGAGATACGCTATTTAGCGCACTTGCAGGTTTTGTTTTGATTCTTTTGTGGTATGGTCAATACGCATTAGAGTTTTCACAAAAATTCAGCACTTCTCTTTTACTATTCGGATACCCCTTTATTACAGCAATAGTTCTGATACTATTACTTAAACGCAAATATTTGATAATAACATTAGCTAAGATTAGTATGTTCTTGGTTTCTGCACTTTTCTTTTACTATTTATCAGGGTATTTTGATTTGCATTATATCCTTTTGAATCACTTCATACCAGGTTATGGCCGTATGTCAGCAGGGGGAGGATTTGCGTTAATGATTTCTTCTTTCTATTACTATATTATAAATACGAGCGCTGTATTATTATCATTGTGTTTTTGTAAACGTAAGAAAACAGATTAAAAACCTCAAATGAACTCGTTTAAAACTCGATGCAAATAATAAACAATTGAGATTATTTGTGATAGAATTACGTCATAAAAATAATAAGTGGTGTGATGATTATGTTAAACAAGCCACATACAATTTCAGAAATTCAACGATTGATTTGTCCAATTACTCAACATTTCGGTGTGATGAGATCAAGGAAGCACAAGAACGTTGTGAGGATTCTTAGAATCACTGCAATCCGATGCTCTTTATAGAAACGCTACTGCGCGGGTTTTATAGAAAACTATTTTAAGGAACGGCACTATGGACGAGAAAATAAGATGCTTTGGCAGCACACCCTTGTATGCGGCTTATCACGATAACGAATGGGGCCGACCTGTGCATGATGACGACAAGTTATTTGAAATGTTGATATTAGAAGGCGCGCAAGCTGGTCTTTCATGGGAAACTGTGTTGAAAAAAAGAGATGCATATAGAGTAGCATTCGACGGATTCGACCCCAAAAAGGTTGCTCTTTATGACGATACAAAAATTGAGGAACTGATGGCAAACGCGGGAATTATCAGAAACCGCCTTAAAATCAACTCGGCTATAACAAATGCGCAGCTATTCCTTAACCTCGTCGAACAGCATGGCAGCTTTGACAAGTATATTTGGAGTTATGTAAACAATACACCTATTATAGGTCATTGGGAGAAATATGAGGATATGCCTTTGACTACACCGATCTCTGATAGGATAAGTAAAGATTTAAAGAAAATGGGCTTCAAATTCGTCGGCTCAACTATAATTTACTCATTCATGCAGGCAGTAGGCATGGTGAGTGACCATCTTACCAAGTGTTTTGTTTATAAGGAGTCCAAATACGATTGAGTACTCAGACATACAGTGAAAATGCTATTGAAGGGTGCAAGTGCTCCGATATGATAAAACCGGAAAGGACAGCGTGTCGTTTTTTACGGCGTTATTTTATAGGCATAAAACTGGCGTTATATGTTAAATTATCATTGCCAAAATCTCAATTTTTCAGGCACCCTAACGGTACGACCCATACGCCATTCTCCATTTGGTTATGACGAGCGATGTCGGCGCTTAGTTTTTATTTTAAAGGAGACGCTTATGACAGAACAAGAAGATTACAACTCGTTGTTGGCTAAAAAGCTGATAACAGAATTTGACAAGCGTGGTTTTGCAGGCTATTACTGCGAAACTAAGGAAGACGCGCTTAATAAAATACTGGAAATAATACCCGCAAACGCTATGATTTCTTATGGAGGTTCCGCGACTTTATACGACATAGGAATACGGGAAGCGCTGAACAACAAAAAATACCATGTTTTTGACCCCAATGCTGTTGAAGGCGCGTTGGAAATGGACAAAATGGCGCGTCAGGCGCTAAACGCGGATTATTATCTGATGAGTTCAAATGCGATAACTGAACAAGGTGAGCTTGTTAACGCAGATGGATATGGCAACAGGGTATCTGCTCTAATATTTGGTCCGAAAAATGTAATTATAGTAGCGGGCATGAATAAGTTAGCGCCTGATTTAGATGCAGCGATTGAGCGCGTAGAAAAATACGCCGCCCGGATGATATTGCTGAAATTCAAAAAAGACTACCCGGATTTCGAAACACTTGATAAAGCCGCTAGTGGAGCGGTAAGTCAGCTTGTGATAACAAGAAAGTCTACCGTGCAAGGCCGTATAAAAGTTATTCTTGTTGGTGAAAATTTGGGGTTTTAACAGCGTTTTTCATGCTCATGCAGCGAATGCTATACGAGTTATTTAGGGAGGTTTACTCTTGTTTTTTGTATATGGGGAGCGTGAACTTAATCATTTACGTACAAGGGATAAAAAGTTGGGGGCTGTCATCGACCGGGTCGGAATGATCAAGCGGGAAGTAAACCCAGATATTTTCTCCGCTCTTGTCGAAAGCGTCGTCAGCCAGCAGATTTCATCCAAAGCTGCCGATACGGTATGCGGTAAGCTGAGTGTTTTATGTGGAATGAAAGCACAACGGCTGCATTCAATGCCGGTTGAAGAAATAAAGGGCTGCGGAATGTCCATGCGAAAAGCAGAATACATTAAAAACATTGCCGACGCCGCAGTTAACAGAGCCGTCGATTTTACCGCGCTTGCGGATAAAAGCGACAATGAAATTATCGAAATTCTTACGGCTTTAAAGGGAGTTGGAGTGTGGACTGCAGAAATGCTGCTTATTTTTTCCCTAATGCGCCCAGACGTGGTAAGCTACGGAGATTTGGCGATAAAGCGCGGTATGATGCGTCTATATATGTTAAGTGATTTGAGTAAAGAACACTTCAACCGGTATGCCAAACGGTATTCGCCGTATGGGTCCGTTGCATCGCTGTATCTCTGGCATTTATCTGTTGAAGACGCTGATACTGCTAATTGTTCCAATGGGATTAATTCTAAGCTTCCGGAAAAATCGCATATTGGCACATCTTGTTAAAAGCATAGGATGCATTGCTTCATTAGGCGATGGCGATTGACAAAATGTGGTTTTTTGGTGTATAATTTGCATGAAATTAATCAAAGGAGGGTACTGTATAATGCAAAAAAGTAGATTGTTGATAATGATGCTCACCATAATCATTGTTATCGGGTCACTTGGATTATTGACTGGTTGTGGTAATACGGCAGGTACTGCCGGTAAAGAACTGGCGTTGATTACAGACCTAGGCACTATCGACGATAAATCGTTTAACCAAGGCGCCTGGGAAGGCCTGAAGAAATATGCTACAGAAAAGGGCAAAACCTTTGAGTATTATCAACCGACAGAGCAAAGTACCACCGCATACCTAGATGCTATTGCCCTAGCTGTTACAGGTGGAGCAAAAGTTATCGTTACCCCTGGTTTTTTATTTGAAGAACCCGTCTTTTTGGCTCAGGATCATTATCCAGACATTAAATTTATTCTGCTAGATGGCAGCCCCAATGATGGAGACTGGGATAATGGCCCAAATTTCAAAACCGGCAGCAATACCGTAGGGGTTACTTATGCCGAGCATGAAGCCGGCTTTTTAGCAGGCTATGCCGCGGTTAAAGACGGTTATCATAGCCTGGGTTTTATGGGCGGCATGGCTGTTCCCGCAGTGAAAAAGTTCGGCTATGGCTTTGTTCAGGGTGCGGAATACGCAGCCCAGGAACTTGGCTTGACTAGCGGCGCTATCACCATCAAATACTTCTACACTGGCGGCTTCGCGGCCACGCCAGAGGCGCAGGCTATGGCCAGCTCATGGTATAATGATGGGGTAGAGGTAATTTTTGCCTGTGGCGGCGCGGTTGGCAATTCAGTTATGGCAGCGGCGGAAGCAGCTGGTAAAAAGGTTATCGGCGTCGATGTTGACCAAGCGGGCGAATCTGCTACAGTTATTACCAGCGCTATGAAAGAGCTAAGTGTTTCTGTTTATGATTGCATAACTGATTACTATACGAATAAATTCCCCGGCGGGCAAGATATTGTGTTCACGGCAGCTAATGAGGGAGTGGGCCTGCCCATGACTTCCAGTAAGTTTGCCAACTTTACACAGGCTGATTATGATGCTATTTATGCTAAGCTGGCTGCCAAAGCTATAGATATTTGGGCTGATGTAAGAGATGGCGCTGATGTCAACATAGTAGATATACCTAAAAGTATCGTTATTGTCAATGAGTATTAATTAAGCGCGAGAAGGCGAGGGGTGAAGTGTTCACCTCCCGCCTTTTTTTCTGGCTTATGAAAGGGGAACACTTTTGGATTACATCATTGAAATGCTAGGGGTAACGAAAAAATTCCCTGGAATAACAGCTAATGATAATATTACGCTTCAGTTAAAGAAAGGCGAGATACATGCTTTGCTGGGCGAAAACGGCGCAGGCAAAAGCACGCTTATGAGCGTGCTTTTTGGGCTTTATCAACCGGAGAGCGGTATAATAAAGAAAAACGGCCAAATCGTTAAGGTAAACGGCCCCAACGACGCCACAAAACTGGGTATAGGCATGGTTCATCAGCACTTTAAACTGGTACATAATTTTACGGTATTGGAAAATATTGTACTGGGCTGTGAAACTATAAAAAACGGTTTTTTGAGTATGGGCGCTGCCAGGAAAAAGGTGCTCGATTTTTCTCAAGAATACGGTTTAGAGGTAGATCCCCAGGCATTGATCTCTGATATAACTGTAGGTATGCAGCAGCGCACAGAGATTCTTAAAATGCTGTATCGGGAAAATGAGATATTGATCTTTGATGAACCAACAGCCGTATTAACGCCGCAAGAGATTACCGATTTAATGGTAATAATGAAAAATCTCACAAACCAGGGTAAATCTATACTTTTTATTACACATAAGTTAAACGAGATACAAGCAGTGGCCGATCGTTGCACCGTTTTACGCAAAGGTAAATATATAGACACGGTTGTAGTTGCGCAAACAGATAAAGAAAAACTTTCGGAAATGATGGTGGGGCGCAAAGTTACTCTTGAGGTTAAAAAGCCGCTTATAGAACCGGGAAAAGTTATTGTGGATGTTAATGGGCTTACGGTAAAAAACAGGCTAAGCGGCAAAAACATTGTAAATAATGTAAGCTTTAAGGTTCGTGAGGGCGAAATAGTATGTATAGCCGGAATAGACGGAAACGGGCAAAGTGAATTGGTTTACGCACTTACCGGCCTTATGAAGGCGGATAATGGTTGCATTATTTTAGACGGCCAAGATATTTCTCATACCACGGTGCGCGCACGCGGCTTGGCCGGAATGGCTCATATTCCCGAAGACCGGCATAAGCATGGCTTGGTATTGGATTATAATTTGGCATATAATTTGGCTTTGCAGAGGTATTATGAGCCGCATTTTCAAAATAAAGGCTTTTTGAGGTATGGAGAAATTTACGCATACGCTGATGGTCTTATCGAAAAATACGATATACGCAGCGGGCAGGGTACTAAAACACCGGTGCGCTCTATGTCTGGCGGCAACCAACAAAAAGCTATTATAGCGCGGGAAATCGATCGTGCGCCGAAGCTGCTTATAGCAGTTCAGCCAACACGCGGTTTAGATGTGGGCGCCATAGAATATATCCACGAACGGCTTATTGAGGAACGCAGTAAGGGCAAGGGTATATTACTGCTTTCGCTGGAACTGGAAGAAGCCTTGGGTATAAGCGACCGTACTCTGGTCATCTTTGAAGGGCAAATTGTGGCGGATGTTGATCCTCAAGATGTAACCTATCAAGAGTTAGGTCTTTATATGGCAGGCTCTGGACGAAAGGAGGCGATGGCATGAGCGAACTTAAAAATAAACCTGCCCATAATAAAGGTTTCTGGGGACTTTTAGATTTATCGAATGCTTTATCAAGCTTTGTAGCTATCGCCACAGGGCTGGTTGTAGGCTTCTTTGTATTACTGATCTCCAACCCTGCGGATGCGGCTGTTGGCTTTACTACGCTTTTGACCAGTGGCGTGAGCGACTTAAAAAATATGGGGCAGGTGCTATATTTTGCCACGCCAATAATTATGACCGGGCTAGCGGTAGCTTTTGCTGGTAAAACGGGTCTATTCAATATTGGGGCTTCCGGGCAATTCATAGTGGGCGCCTATTGCGCGATACTGGTCGGTGTTAGATGCTCGTTTCTGCCGGGTATAATTCTGTGTCCGGCAGCCATCCTGGCTGCTATTATCGCCGGCGCTTTATGGGGTGCATTACCGGGGCTGCTAAAAGCCTGGCGCAATGTCAACGAAGTTATATCATGCATTATGATGAACTATATTGGCATGTATTTGGTTAACTATCTTATCATATTAACCGTTTATGATCAGCGCCGCAATATTACCAGGGCAGTTGCCACACATGCCAATATACCAACTTGGGGGCTTGAGCATATTTTCAAGCTGGGCAATAGCCCCTCCAGCGCCAATGGCGGTATCTTTATCGCCATCATCGCCGCGGCGATGATGTATATAATCCTAGAAAAAACCGTTTTCGGTTATGAGCTGAAAGCCTGCGGTTTTAACAAAAATGCGGCGGAATATGCAGGGATCAATTCAAAACGCGGTATAATTATGGCTATGGCGGTATCTGGGGCGTTAGCTGGGCTAGGCGGTGCTTTACTATATTTAAGCGGCGCGGGTAAGGGCATAGATGTTGTGGATACTTTAGCTATGGAAGGCTTCAACGGCATACCGGTAGCATTGTTAGCGCTTAATAATCCTCTGGGAGTTATTTTCTCCGGGCTATTCATTGCTTATCTAACAGTAGGCGGTTTCAGAATGCAGCTATATAATTACGCACCACAGGCTGTTGATATGATTGTTGCCATAATAATCTACTTTAGTGCGGCAGCTCTGCTTATTAAAGGTTTTATACAAAAGATCGGCAAAAATAAAAAAATCCGGGCGAAAGGGGATGCATAGTTATCAATACTCTGTATTTTTTAGTACAGCAGACGATGTTTTTCGCAATTCCATTACTTATAGTGGCGCTGGGCGGCATGTTTAGCGAGCGCAGCGGTGTTGTTAACATCGCGCTGGAAGGATTGATGATTTTTGGCGCTTTTACCGGAGTTGTTTTTATCGGTATAATACAGAAAAGCGGCGCACATATTGATGGGCAGATGTTATTGCTACTTGCGGTGCTCATTGCCGGCGCAGTAGGGGCCTTGGTATCACTGGCGCATGCCTATTCAGCTATTAATATGAAAGCGGATCAAATAATCAGCGGCACAGCTATTAATATGCTGGCGCCGGCATTTGCTATTTTCGTAGGGCGGCGAATTAGTGAAAAAGGCACCCAACAGGTGCATTTTGAAGATTGGTTCCGTTTCGATTCCGTACCTAAGCTGGGAGACCTTCCTATTATTGGCGATTTGTTTTTTAAAAACGCTTACCTTACTACCTATTTGGGTTTTCTGATACTGTTCATATCTTGGATAGTTCTTTATAAAACACGCTTTGGTCTGCGATTACGCTCATGTGGTGAGCACCCGCAAGCAGCTGATTCGGTGGGCATCAATGTATATAAAATGCGCTACGCGGGCGTTATTATATCTGGCATATTGGCTGGCATTGGCGGTTTGGTCTTTGTGATACCAACCTCGCGTGAATTTAACGCCACTGTATCGGGTTACGGCTTCTTGGCGCTGGCTGTGCTTATCTTTGGACAATGGAAACCTCTGCGCATCCTATTTACAGCGTTTTTTTTCGGGTTATTAAAAGCTGTGGCGGCAAGTTCCTCGGGGCTACCGGTTTTAAAAGATATTCCCATTTCCAGCTATTTCTATAAAATGATGCCCTATGTTATTACACTTATTGTGCTAACTTTTACCTCAAAAAATTCACAAGCTCCAAAAGCAGAAGGCATACCATATGATAAAGGAGGGCGATAAAACTGAACGAAGATATTTTAAAACATATTGATCATACACTATTAGCCCCTTATGCCACTTCCGGCGATATTTTACGCTTATGCGGCGAAGCTGAAATGCATAAAATGGCTTCCGTATGCATACCCCCCACTTATGTGGCGCTGGCTAAAGAACATTTCCCTCAGCTTAATGTTTGTACAGTAATCGGCTTCCCACTAGGCTATTCTTCCACAAGCGCCAAGCTGGCGGAAATAAGCGAGGCGTTAAATGACGGTTGCAATGAATTTGACATAGTAATTAATATTACCTGGGTAAAAAATGGCCGGTTTGATAAAATCACCCAAGAAATAAGCACACTAAAGAAGGCTGTGGCAAAAAAAACTTTAAAAGTGATAATAGAAACATGCTATTTAACGCAGGCTGAGAAAATTGCCCTATGCCATTGCGTAACCGATGGCGGGGCGGATTATATAAAGACTTCCAGCGGTTTTGGCACTCGAGGCGCTATACTTGAAGATATTGGGCTTTTTAAAAAGCATCTTGGCCAGGGGATAAAAATCAAAGCAGCCGGCGGCATAAAAACCTCAGAGGATATGCAGGCCTTTATTAGTATCGGCTGTGAGCGAATTGGTGCAAGCAGCGCTATAAAAGCATTGGGCTTATAAAAAAATAAAGTAGTGGAGGTATTAAAAATGCAGCTTGAGATGTTTATCAATTTTAATGGTAATTGCCGGGAAGCGGTAGAATTCTACGCAAAAGTTTTCAAATCCACAGTCAATAATCTCATGACATATGGCGACGCGCCGCCCGACCCAGCCTACAGCGTACCGGAAGCGGATAAAAACCGGATACTGTATGCCGGCATACCGTTTGGCGGTATGACAGTGATGTTTATGGATTACCCCGCCGCTTCGCCTATGACAATGGGCGAGAATATCCACCCCACAATTAGCACTGACAATAAAGATGAAGTGACAAGGCTTTTTAATGAATTAAAAGATGGCGGCGAAGTTTTTATGGAACTTGGACAAACGTTTTTTAGTGAGTGGTATGGTATGGTTAAGGATAGATTTGGCGTAACTTGGCAAATTCTACACTACACCAGGCAGGAGTAAACGGTTTTTTCAAAAATCCGCTATAACTCTCTTTAGCTAAGAATTTCCCTAAGAATAGCTGCAATATGTATTTTTGTGGTATCTATTAATATGGTATTCAAATCACTTGTATGTATTATTAAAGGAAGCTCCGTACAACCGAGCACCAAAGCGTCTGCTTGATGTTCAGATAGCATTTTTTCTGCAATTTTCAGTATGCTTATTTTTTCGTGTTCCAATACAATACCCATCACCAAATTAGGGAAAATAATATTATGTATTATTTGCTGATCTGCAATATTTGGCACAACAGCTTCAATGCCGTATTGGGCGCACTTTTTTTCATACATGCCGCTGCTCATAGTAAAGCTTGTGCCAAATATAATCACCTTTTTGCATCCTTGTTGCTGTGCATATTTACAGGTTTCATCAATAAGCCCAATAACAGGAATGGGTGAGCACGCTACTACTTCATCAAACACAATATGAGCAGTATTGGCTGAAAGTGCTGCGATTTCGGCGCCGGCGCCCTGCAAAATGCGAATGGAGCTAATAAATAAATCCGCAAAACTTTGCCAATCTTTTTTATCTACCAAATCATAAGCAACGGACAAATTTATGCTCTCGATAAACATTGGAGGATTTTCACCACATTTGGCTGGGTTGGCCAGGCTTTTCTGATAGCCCTCATTGAGGCTTTTGTAATACTCAATTGTTGACGCGGGCCCAATACCGCCTACAAGGCCGAGCTTTTTCATAATTTTGCTCCCTTTCAGTTTTTATTATTAAAGGGCATCTCTTTTATTGCTGAAGCACGTACGCGTTTTGCATCCTCTAAAGATAAAACGGCTGTAAGATGAATTCCATCTTCCAGATAATTACAATCTATAACATTTCCATTAGCATATATATAAGAAACCAAAGCCCCCGAAGATAGCGGTAATAGAACCGACAACTCACTGCGCATTAATGAAAGCTCCTCAGTAATCGCATGCTGTAATTTGTCCATTCCCACACCTGTTAAAGCGGAAACAGCTACACTATCTCTTTCCCGGTAGAACTCACCAGAAATATCACATTTATTATATACTTTTATAATTGGTTTATTATTAACGCCTAAATGGGCCAGCAACTCGCCCACAACTTCCATTTGCTGGTTGCGATTTTCGGAAGCTGCATCTATTACATGCAAGAGCAAATCGGCGTATTTTGTTTCTTCCAGGGTAGCGCGAAAGGCGTTTATTAAATCATGAGGAAGTTTTTTTATAAAACCGACGGTATCTACCAGCAAAAACTCGCCGTTACCATAATTCAGTTTACGGGAAACTGTATCTAAAGTGGCAAATAATTTGTCTTCAGTTAAAACATTGCTGCCCGTAAGATGATTCATAAGCGTCGATTTACCAGCATTGGTATAACCGACCAGTGCAACGATGGGAATACTTGAACGTTCGCGCTGCGCACGCCTTACATCACGTTGAGATTTGATTTTATCTATTTCTTTTTCTAAATCATTCATCCGTTTGCGCAAAATCCGCCGGTCTACTTCCAGCTGCGTTTCCCCTTCACCACGCCGGGCGCCTGTTCCGCCACGGCCGCCGCCGCCCATGCGCGACATATGAGTCCAATACCCTGTCATTCTTGGAAGAAGATATTTCGTTTGCGCTAATTCGACTTGTAGCCGCCCCTCATGTGTAGAAGCTCTGTTTGAAAAAATATACAGTATCAAAGATGTTCGGTCTATAATCTCTGTTTGACCAAGTTCTTTTTGAATATTGCGTATTTGCGCTACCGAAAGTTCATCGTCAAAAATAACCGTATCGGCATTCAATTTGCAAATTTCTAAAATCAGCTCCTGTAATTTACCATAGCCAAGATAATAGCTTTTATCAGGTTTTATACGGGGCTGCATCATATAGCCAGCAGTAATGAATCCCGCGGTATCGGCTAATTGCTTAAGTTCATTCAATGGTTCAAAGCCAAGCGCTTTTTCTTCAATACCCACTAAAATAGCACGTGCTATCTCTGCTTGCGCTTTCTTAGATTCACTTGGGCGTATACGTATATCCGCCGCATTGATTTCCGCCCATAAGATGTCATCTGGTATAGAGTTTATACTATAAGGACCAAAGATGTTTATGGAAACCTCATCGTCAGAAATAATATCTCCAATAATGCCTACCTGCATTGAAAGAGGTCTTCCTTCATAAATGGCTATAGCTGCCATAGCGTCGAAACGCATACTTTTTAAAGATTGCACATCCACTTGTGAAAGCGCAGGATTACCTTGTGGATGAGTATGGATGCAACGTATGCCACTTAACCGGCTTGCCGAACGGCGCTTTCGTGAAGCCGGTAATATAACTCTATCCTGTAAGCCTACGGCAACGGTTTCGACCCGTCCTAAACGGTCTAGGTAAACCATGGCTTCGCGTCCGGTAGCTTCGGTAAACAAGGCAATTGTTTCAAGTATTTCTATACAACAAAACTTTTTACGATCCATTTCCATCTCATATATGCTTTCTAATTGCTCAATATATGTGTGGCGTACACCATCTGTATTCCCAAGAATTTTATACATAAGCAGATCCTTAAAATTTAATAGTGTAATCAATTATATCATCATACTCTTGCCAAATAAATAATTGTTTTTTAGTTTTTATGCTGTTTGCTCCGGTAAAAAGGAAAACTCTAGGAAAAAGAGAATTTTAATAGCATAATAATTATATTTAATGAATAGGAGGTGCCCGATAATGCGTTTGGTAACGGCGGAGGAAATGCGCCAAGCAGATAAAATGGCAATAGAAGGGTATGGCATACCAGGTATGCTGTTAATGGAAAATGCGGGGATCGCCGTAGTGCGACAAGCCGAAGAAATGCTTATTGGTGTAAGTGGTAAAAGGATAGCCGTCTTTTGCGGCGGCGGTAATAATGGCGGCGATGGTCTGGTGGCAGCGCGGCACCTCTATAACCGCGGCTGCGATGTGAGCCTTTATTTTGTCACCGACCCCGATATTTTCCGCGGCGATGCTTTAAGCAACTGGCAAATACTGAAGAACATGGGTATTACCGGCTATTGGCTTACCGAAGGTAATCGCCTTAATGTTGCAAGAATGGCTCTGGCTAATTCCGATTTAGTTATAGATGCAATTTTTGGCACCGGTTTAAATGACAATGTTACCGGAGTACCCTTGGCTGTAATAAATGTACTAAATGAAAGCAATAGGCCAATTATCGCCTGCGACATCCCCTCTGGCTTATCGGCAGAAACCGGGCTGCCTTTGGGCGCCGCCGTGAAAGCTAAAGTAACCGTAACCTTCGGCTTTTGTAAGCAAGGCTTGGCTTTACCGGTATCTACGCCATATGTGGGCCGCTTAGTGGTGGCGGATATTTCTTTGCCAGCTCAAATTGAAGAAGGACTGCCAAGTAGGCGTGAATTGGTAGATGCAGAATTTTGCCGCCGATGGCTGAAACCGCGTTCCTCCAATAATCACAAAGGTGATTTTGGGCATATTTTAATGTTGGCCGGCAGCCCTAATATGCCAGGCGCCGCCATTATGGCTGCTTCCGGCGCATTACGCGCCGGTGTAGGACGTTTAACTGCCGCTCTTCCTCAAGCTTGTCAATTGTCTTTTGCCACAAACTTGCCGGAAGCCATGTTGATCAGTTTGCCAGAACATGAAACAGGAGTGCTATTAAAAAGCGAGCGCGATAAAATAAGCTCTTTTAAAGCAGCCAACTGTTTTCTTATCGGCCCAGGTTTAGGGCGTCATGATGAAACTCAAGAGCTGGTACGAGATTTATTGCCTTATATAGACCGGCCCGCTGTAATAGATGCCGACGGTCTATTCGCCATCTGCGGTTATTTGCCCCTTCTAAAAAGCGTTAAAGCGCCCATAATCATCACGCCACACCCCGGAGAAATGGCCCAGCTTTTAGGAGTGCATGTAGAAGAGGTGCAAGAAAGCCGCATCGATGTGGCAATGGAATTTGCCAAACAATGCGGAGTAATAGTGGTACTTAAAGGCGCCGGTACTGTGATAGCTACTCCGGAAGGACGCCTCTTCCTTAATAATAACGGCAACCCCGGAATGGCTGTAGGCGGCAGCGGCGATGTTTTAGCCGGAATGGTAGCGGCACTTTTAGCACAAGGTTTGGCGCCGGTTGTGGCAGCGGCCTGTGCAGTATGGTTACATGGCAAAGCGGGAGATTTAGCAGCAGCAGCCGTAGGCG
>WRKD01000217.1 GCA_009778255.1 Bacillota bacterium | reverse complement strand
CGAATCCGAACCCGAACCGGATACTGAACCCGACCCGGAACCTGAGCCGGAACAGGAACCTGAGCCCGAACCGGAGCCGGAACCGGAACCGGAACCGGATACTGAACCCGAACCCGAACCGGATAGCGGCCCTATACCGGTTATTGAGGAGGACGAGTGATGAACAGCGAGGTGTTCACGAGAGAAGAACTTGTCGAGTTCTTCCGTGCTCTTCTGGAGAATATGAATAATGAATGCGGTAAAGTAGGCTATGCCCTAGAAGCTATGGATGTGGAGTACGAGGGCGCGCTTTCCCGGGGTGAAGAGAACCCTCTTCTCCTCGCCGATAAGGATGGCGTATGCATTAAACTCAGCTTCAGGCCCGCCATCATGATGAAAGAGGGTGAGGCAGTTGGATGATATAAGGATACAAAAAGGTCTAATAGAGACTCTGAATGAACGGGATCAGTTAATTAAAACAATGGCCGATGAAGCATCCGCCGCGAACAATAAAAATCTGGAATTAGAAGCTAAGCTGGCCGCAGCCCAAAGTGAGCTGAAGTTAGCAACAGCAACTACACCTACTGAGGGAAAAAGCTCTTACGATTTTATAGAATCTCGGCGGGAGATCGAGCAACTGGAAGAGGCTATAAACTCAAAGTTGAGTGAAGCTAATGTTAGTGACACCATTATAGTCGAATTAGCGGAAAACCGCCTTAAACGAGATGTCGCTCAAATGGAGCTGGCGGAACAAACCGCACAACTGGCTATCGCCCAAAATCAGGCAACCACCGCGCAACTAGAAAATACAGATCTTAAAGAACGCTTATTAAAAGAAACCCAAGCAGCCAGCACCGCTTTACGTGATTTAGAGATTATATCACAACGTGTAGAGATATCTTTTTCCGCCTCCCAACTTGCAGGTTATATGAGTCAGGCTATAGATAGCTTTAACCGGGAGGCGAATACGGGAGATTTATCGGTAAACTACATTATCAATAATATGGAAGTAACTATAAAAGCTAGCCTAACTAAGAGTGACACAGGAGAAATGACTTTAGCCGCCCCTGCGCTTTCCAGCGGAGACGAGGCTTTAAGTACTATCAAGTTCAATATATTGGCTGTACCCAAAGAGGAAAACAATAAATAATCAAAGATCGGAGGTGAACACATGGCAAATGTAGGACAAGAATTACTTAATGTTCCGTTCCCGGAAATGGTTTACAAATTAGCCTGCGCCATAGCAGAAAGTCAGTTTAAGCTGGATCTTTTTAGCTGCGAAGTGGCAAAAATAATGGGAGATCCGGCGAAAGCTAAAGTCGAACTGCCAGATCTTACCGATACTACCGGCAATGCCACAATTACAACTTCTCTTATCGGGGCGGGCTTTCAGCCTACTTTTTACCAGTTTTCAGAGACAATAATCGAAGTGAAAATGGCAATCACCTGCGCCTCTTCTCACGAGGCAAGCGTATCGACTTCAGCCAAAGGCGGGTTTTTATGTTTCTCAGCTTCGGTAAACGCTTCTTATTCTAGCAAGTATTCTTACAGTTGTGAAGGCTCAAGCTTACTGCGCACTAAGCTTGTACCTGCACCCCCCAATACCTTTATGCAAAAAATGTTAGAAATGAAAGCGGCTATGCTCCAAGCCAATATGCCCAAACCACCGGCGCTGCCCGGAGGCGAAGAAGAAGTGGCAAGTTAAGGCAATTCGGAGTAATTAGATGTACCCTTAAACTTAAAAAAGAATAGGAGGTTCAAATATGTATCATAATGTAGGCCACGAACTCTTAGATGTTCCATTTCCAGCTATGGTCTTTAATATGGCCAACGCCATTGCCCAGAGCCAAGTAGCACTGGATAAAGGAAGCATCGAGATTATGAAGATCATGGGAAACAAAACTTTAGCCCCGGTGTATTTACCAAAGATCAATGTCAGTACCAATGGCAGGCTTTTAGAAGATGACGGTAGCGAAGAAACAGATTTTTTAACCTCGATGATAGGAGCAGGTTTTCAGCCAACTTTTTATCAGTTTGTAGAAACCATTATTGAAGTTAAGATGACAATAAAACTGACTGAAGATACAGATTATACCGAAGAGAAAAAGGGCAGGACTGTTACCAGTTTTGGATTTTTCAGTTTGTTTAGACGTATCTGCGTAACCTCCACCCCAATAAATTCTACTTACACTAACAGTTATAATTATAGTGTAGAAGGTAGCAGCTTGCTGCGTACACGCTTGGTACCTCTGCCACCTAACACCTTCATCCAGCGGTTACTTGATATGAAAGCACAATCTATTCAAGCTTTCTACGAGGTAGAACTTAAAAAGGCGGAATTAGCCATAGAGCAATTGCAAGCTGAAGAAAGAGCAAAGGCCGATGCCTTGCCACCACCGGGCTCGCCAAGCTGAGCTTGATTTATCAAACCCTCATTAGTCAGTAAATTAGTCATAAAGGCAAGCCGTTCCGTATTCCAACGAATGCCGAACGGCTTGCTTTTATGAAGGGAGAAATATTTATGGCGGCTGAATATATTTGTACGGATAGCGATAATATAGCCGAAAACTCCGCGCCTCAGGAAGTACCGGCAGAAATTTTAGAACATGCCGAACCGCTTGAAACGGAAGAAGATATTGAGGCTGCTTTATTAGAGGCCATGGATGAGCTAGAAGCGGAATTAGCTAAGGAGTTTTCTGAGCTGGCGAAAACGGCGCCAGAACCTACGGCAGCGGCAGCCGAAAATACTAGCGAACCCGATCAGGAGATGTCGATGCTTATAGAACCTCGCAGCCCTTTACCCCGGGGAGCAGGTTATATGCACGCCGATTTTATTGAAGATTTCCATGCTAAGCCACGCCGCCAAGAAAGCGCTAAGCCCTTAAAAAGAAAAAGACCAATACGGCATTCTCGCACCTCAAAGTTAATAATGAAAAATGCAGATATGCCTTTTAACCGTGAAGAAAAGCTGCGCCAGGCGGAAAATGGTTTTGGCTCCGAAGCTGCATTTATGGTTTCTTATAACAAGCCAAAATCTGAAGCTCATGAGCCTTCAGAAGTATTGCGAGGCCAAAAAGAGCATAAAAAAATTTTACCAGAGGAGCCCGCATACGGGAAACTTTCTTTACCCCCGCTTTCTCTACAAATAAAAAACGCTAAAAAAGCAGATATGGATATCTCAGATGCCACTGTCATGAATATGGAAGATCACCCTTCACCGGCTATGCACCTTATATTAGAAGAAGCGAATCTATCCCTGCTTACTAAAAAGCCTTTTTCTCCGCCTAACCCAGTCATAGCGCCCACAAAGGTAATCAATACACAAGCCGAGCAGCCGGAACAACCACAGCATACTAAGTTTGAGCTGGATGAGCGCCTTAAACAAATAGAGTTTGATAATAAAAAGCGCCCTCAACAGCAGCAACCAAAACAGCAGCAAACAAAACAGCAGCAAGCGGGCAGGAAAGAGCATTATGAACAAAATAATCTAAACTATGAAGCTAAACCTAAACAACAAAAACAAAAACAAAAACAAAAACAAAAACAAGAACAAGAAACAAATCCTCAACAGCCCAAGCTTAACCGGGAAGAGCGCTTTAAGCAGCAAAAGCCAAGTAATTCACTACAGCAGGGGTTTAACCGAGTCGAACTTTTCCCAAAACAAGGGTTTTATCAAGATAAACAAGCTACCGGAAACATGGATTTTCTTAAAAACTCCTTCTCTTTACCAAAAACCCCTGCCCCACAACCAATCCCTTTAGCCATGAAAGAGATTGCTCGAAGTAAGAAAGATTATATGGACATACTGGCGCAGAAGGAGAATTATACCAAAGAACAAAAGCAAGCCAAAGAAAGCAAGGGAAATTTTGCAGCAGAAAGCCCACGAATAAAAACTACAAAGCAAGACATGATGTTAAACATGGATTTAAACAATAGAGGAAAATCTCCCGGGTCTATGGAAATAGACAGCGGTAAACAAAAACAAAACACAGATTTTAAGTTTAGTCTTTAGAACAGGCTCGAGGTAAAAGGATGGAAGAAAGCGCGCTTGCCAAACAGGTTGCCGATGATCTTAAAAATATTATTGCTGCATCAATAAACTGCATTCGCGAGGGGAATTATCAACTGTCTCACGAATACTTAAACCAGGCGCTCTCCCTAACGGAACTGATCGATTATCATGCAGGTTCCGCCATGGTTTTGCATAATCTGGCTAACCTATACACTCTTAAGGGTGATAATATTGAAGCTATGAAAACCGCAGCCCTCGCTTTAAAAAAGGCGCAAGCTGCTTCAATTGCGGTATTGCCTTATCAACAGCTGCTGCATTCCCTCTATTTAGCCGTACAGAAAGAGGGTGTTGAATATGTTAAAAGCAAGAATTATGTACAGGCGCTTAATAGTTTTGAGCAAAGCCTTCCCTATGCGCCACAGGAGAAAAGAACTTGGTTAGAAAAACAAATCACACTATTAAGGAGAGTGTAAATGGATGCTAAAGAAATAGCTGCGGGCTTTAAGAAAATTAATGAGATGGCGATGAAGGCAATGGGGGCGGGTGAATATAAGGAAGCCATTGCCATTTTTATGGAAGGGCTAGCTTTAGAGGAAAAACTTGGTTTAGATGTGCCCATGGCGGAATCTTATGCCAATATCGGAAATGTCTATTTATCCGCCGGTGAATTAGAAGAAGCGCAGAATCATTTAGTAAAGGCGCAAAAGATTTTTCAAAAAGCCTCAAAAACAGAAAACTTTATTGCTACTTCTCTTACTATTGCTGCAATAATGGAAGAAAAAGGAGACGATACCGGAGCGCAAAAACAGTTAGATTCCGCCTTGCGCTTAGCCCGCAACGGAGAGCAAAGAGGCTCTATACTGTTCCGTGTCGCCTGCCTAAACCAGAAGATTAAAAATAATTACAAAGCCCAAGAAGCTTATGGCCGCGCCCTTATGGAAATGGAGAGGTTGAATCGCAAATCGGATGTTCTCTTATGCCTATTAGCCAGGGCTTCACTCTTTTTGCAAATGGATCGTCAAATGCTGGCGTCTAGAGATATAGCCCGTGCGAAATCGTTAACTTTAGGTAATGAAATTCTTCAGGAACAATATGTGAACGCCCTGGCAGAGCTGGGGCTGGAAGGTTGACATATATTATGACTCCTACAAAGGGCTCATTGCTAATGTCACTATTTTGTTCAGTAATATAGAAACAGGAGGTTTTTACATGCCAAATTACGATTTACGTTGTTTAATTTGCCATCAAGAGTTCAATATCGACGCTACAGTTACAAAACGTCAAACAGGGCAAATTCCCTGCCCGTCTTGTGGTGGCTACGAGCTGGCGCCGGTTTTTAAAAGCACTCATTTTACCATAAAAAATTCCGCAGATACAGTTTGCCCGAACAGCCATATCTGTGGTCCCTCTTGTCATCATACCCATTAAAGATAATTCATTCATGGAGTATTTATGATAGCTTATGACCTTATTCGTTCGCAGCGCCAAACGATTGGGATATATATTAGGCAAAATCTCACGGTACAAGTTCGCGCGCCTTGGCGTATGCCTGAAGCGGATATAGATAGTTTTGTCAGATCGTCGGAAAAATGGATAATTGAACATCTTGCCCAAATAGAACAGCAAAACACTGTAAGAGCCGCTTTTAAACTGAATTATGGCGATACAGTTTTGCTTATGGGTAAAAAATACCCTATTAATGCCAGAACCGGAAACCATGCCGGCTTTAATGGAGAGAGCTTTTATTTGCCCCCTTCTCTTATGCCAGTGCAAATAAAAGAAACGCTGATACAGATATATCGAAATATAGCAAAAAAAATACTGTCAGCTAAGGCGTTTACATATGCTGCAAACATCAATATTATGCCAGCGTCAGTAAAAATTACTGGCGCTAAAACGCGCTGGGGTTCTTGCTCGAACAAAAATAGCCTAAACTTTTCTTGGCGGCTAATTATGGCCGATGAAAGTGTTATAGACTATGTTGTAGTGCATGAACTGGCCCATATATTAGAACATAATCATTCGCCTCGTTTTTGGGCTATTGTGAAAAACATTCTGCCGGATTATCAAGAGCGTCAAAACCGCCTGAAGGCTTTGCAGGACAAGTTAAGCAGGGAAAACTGGGATTAATCAGCTACTGTATAGCCCTGTGCTTCAATTGTTATTTTGATGCTTTCTATATTCCTGCTTTCATCATGGGTAACTGTGACCAGTTTAGCGGCTAAATCTACTTTTACATCCATAACCCCGTTTAAAGCTAATACCGCTGTTTTAACAGCGTTTTCACAGTGGGAGCAAGACATTCCTTCTACATTTAATATAGTTTGCATAAGCGCCTCCTTAAGAAAAGTATAGCATGGGCGGGGCTTTTTTTGCAATAAGATTTTTAATGAGAATAGCAAAGGTAACGATAGCCGGTGATCATGGCTGTTTTTTTGTATTCAGCAACCCTCAAGTTACTTTAAGGTTTGAATTAATAGGTTTGACGAAAATGGGGCTTTATATGAATAGTTTTATCAATTTGCTCAAAATAACTATATAGTTTTTCCGCTTTTTAGTTAGAGAAAGGCCAGCATGAACTTTTGCTTAAAAAGTCACATAATCTAAAATAGTTATATATAAAAAAATTTAATATAACTATTGACATTAAAGTAACTTTATGATTTATACTTGTATCATAAAATAAATTTTACAGGAGGCATAAAATGAACACAGATAAACTATCTAATTTGCAGGAAATAATCGAAGAAATCCTTAGTGATGCCATCGATTCGCTTTCAAGTGGCGATATGAATCAGGTGATTACAGAATTAGAACTGTGCGATCTAACTATTCTCCTAGATATAGAGATAATACATGAAGAAACTACCATAGAAATAAGCTATGATTCCTAAACCAATAAAAAGGGCTGCTTTTAGCCCTCATTATTAGCTCAAGCCCCAAGCTTCAAGCCTCAAGCCTACCTTAGGTTTTGCCTAAGGCAAACCTAAGGTAAGGCATATAGTAATGCTACGCTATGGCTGCTATTTCAATATAATGGCAAGATGATGAGTATTAGATAAAACTGCGTTGCCCGAAGGCACGCCAAAATAATAGTGCGCTTTGCCCAAATTCTTCCTTATACTGACATGTTTAGCATACGGCTATAGTTATTCTTCTTCTTCAAATTCTTCTTGCTCACCATTGATAGCGCTATCCATTAGCTTAATCAATTCCAGCAAGCTACGGAAGGGCTGGGTATGCTTACCGTTTACCCAAGTTACCGTACCCTGCCATGTTTGATTTTGCGAATCTAGAATCTGCACCACAAAGGAGCATTTCTTTAAGCTACTAGTCATGATATACCTCCAATTGTAGTTATTAATTATATTATACTACATAATGGTTACAATTCGGTTGCATTTCTAAAAAAGCTTTTTGCATTTTTACGAGAAAAATCATTTATTTTTTATAAAAACTATTTCCTTTTACCAAAAAATGAGGTATAATAGGGAAGATAATTGTAAAAAATGCTTAAAATGGTCACAAAAATTTAGTAATTTACGCACTTTTTAAGAAATAAGTGATTCTATATATGCTATACTATACTAAGATAAGCAAAATGTCAATTAAAATATAAAAAATATATATAGAAAGGTAATGAAAATGGTAAAAAGATCAATTCCGCCTATTGTTGCGACAAACTCTATTCCCATTCGTGCTGTTATGCTTGGAGATTTTAAACTCTATGTGGGCGATGTTTTAATAGATGATGATATTAGCCGCTCACAAAAAATGTGGAATCTATTGGCTTATTTGATAACGCACCGAGATCGTAATGTGCCTCAAGAAGAGTTGATAGATGTATTGTGGCCGGATGATAACTCTCAAAATCCGGGTAATGCCTTGAAAACGCTATTATACCGTACCCGCGCCACTATATTGCCGCTTATAGGCGACGAACCACAGCTTATACTATCGCAGCGGGGCTCTTATTCATGGAACCATAGTCTTCATTGCGAAGTAGATGCAGAGCAGTTTGCCGATTTAGCACGGCAAGCGGGCGATAGATCTTTTACAGATGCCAAACGTCTGGAACTGTATAAAGAAGCCCTTTCTTTGTACAAAAAGGATTTTTTGCCTCGGCTTTCCGAGCAATTGTGGGTAATTCCCCTGGCTACATATTATCATGCCCAGTATTTAGAGGCAGTATTTGAATATTCGAATCTATTGCTGGCTTCGGAACAATATGTAGAATTAGCCAATTTGGTAAATGCGGCTATATTAATCGAACCGTATGACGATAAACTGCATTCACTATTAATTACAGCACTCTTGCGCCAAGGGAACAGCCTGGCTGCCCTTAATCACTATGATCTGGCTACAGATTTACTGTACCGAAACTTTGGTGTTCGTCCCTCGGAAGAATTACGCGCATTATATCATGAGATAATGAAGGAAAGAAAAAGCTTGGAAATGGATCTTGCGGTTATACAAAACGATTTGCAGGAAACTGCTTCCCGTCCCGGTGCTTTTGTCTGTGATTATGGTTTTTTCCGCGAAGCCTATAGGCTGGAGTTACGGCGGGCCAGACGTGAGGGTTCTTGCGTACATGTGGCGCTGATGACCGTTTCTTTGCCGGATGGCAAAACCCCCTCTTTAAAACCGTTGAATGCTACCATGGATCAGCTTTTAGAGGCTATACGATTAAACTTACGCCGAGGAGATGTACTCACCCGCTATAGCGGAGCACAATTTGTGCTGATGTTGCCCACTGCCAATTATGAAGATAGTCAAATGGTGATGGAACGTATCGTGAACAGTTTTTATCAACAAAACCGCAAGAATTTTCTAAAAATAAGCTATAAGTTGCAGCAAATGGATTTAGAACAGGCTTTAATATTTGAAGGGTAAACCACTATTCCCACGGAGATGATCCCCTATGTACAAACAAAAGGCTAAACTCATAGTTTGTTTAGGTACAATCATATTATTAACCATAACACAGCTAACCCTAAAAGCCACGCCGGCGTTTGCTTCTGCGCCTGTTACGGCAGATAAACCTGCTGCGCTGCCACAAAAAGCAGAGCCACTGGTTGGTATTAATGTAAAAAGCAATGCCAAAGCTTCGGTAGACGCCTCTAATCTTCAAGAAGGCTATATTACAGTGAAATACCTTGGCGGCCGTAATGTCAAAATCAAGTTACAGATAACCAAACAAGGCGGCACAACGTATAACTATAATCTAAACAATGCCGGTAATGCCGAAAACTTTCCCTTAAGTGAAGGTAACGGTAAATATTCGGTAGGAATATTCGAAAATGTTTCCGGCAACAGCTATACGCAAGCCTATAGCTGCGACCTGGATATGGTATTACGCAATGTCTTCCTGCCATTTCTTTACCCTAACCAATATGTGAATTACAAAGCCGGCTCCCCGGTGGCTCAGAAAGCTACAGAGTTGACCAAAGATATGTCAAAAGAAATGGATAAACTCGCAACTATTTATCATTTCGTGGTGAATAATCTTTCCTATGATTCTGAACAGGCTGCCACAGTTACATCCGGTTATTTGCCCGATGTGGATAAAGTTTTAGAGCGAAAAAAAGGCATCTGCTTCGACTATGCAGCCTTAATGTGTTCTATGCTGCGTTTGCAAAACATCCCTTGTAAATTAGTTATTGGCTTTGCCGGTACGGTTTATCATGCTTGGATAAATGTTTATATCACTGATATTGGCTGGATAGACAAAGTTATTTATTTTGACGGAAAAGATTGGTCTTTGATGGATCCCACCTTTGTTTCTAGTGCTCGTGGCTCGCAACAGGTAATGCAATATGTAAGCGATGGAAAAAACTATAATCAAAAATTTGTCTATTAAGGAGTAAACTATGGAAGAACACCAAAAACAGGGGAAACGAGACAGTCAACTTTTAGCCGATGAGCTTTCCCTTTTTTTCATGCAGCTATTGCTAATGCTTAAAGCAGGCATTTTGCCCGTGGATGCTATGACTCTACTAGCGCAGGATTCTTCCTCTCCAAGAGAAACCCGCCTTTTAAATCGTATACATGAGATATTAGAGAGCGGGGCCCCTATACATGAAGCTTTGGCAGCGGCGGAGTGTTTTCCGGATCATGCCTTGCGTATGGTACAGGTAGGCGAAGAAACAGGTCGCTTAGAACAGGTGTTGACTGCTCTTGCCCAACATTATGGGCAAGAGCACGAGCTTAGGCAAAACCTGCGCCAAGCCGTAAGTTATCCGGCTTGGCTGGCGGTAATAATCGGTATAGTGACTTTTGTACTGGTCACTCAGGTATTGCCAGTATTTCAACAAGTACTGGAGCAATTGGGAAGTTCTATTACACCCTGGGCAGTTTCTTTGATGAATATGGGTGTATTTAGCAAAGAAGGGGCTATAATACTTGCCGCCGTGCTGGTGGCCTTAGCTTTGTTTTTGTTTGTCAGCACACGAAGCCCCAAAGGGCAGGAACGCTTGCGCCATATATTAGATAAAGTGCTTTTTAGAGGAACTTTAGGGCTGTCTGTAGCTAGGGAAAACTTTGCTTCAGTAATGGCCCTTTCTTTGGCGAGCGGCCTTACCCTATCGCAAGGGCTGGAAAAAGCTCGGCTTTTGCTGGCTCAAGATAAATTAGTCAATAGTATAGAAAAATGTGGCCTACTGGTGGAACAGGGGCAGACTTTTGCCAAAGCAGCCGAAACAACCGGCGTATTTGGCGGTTTGGAAACCGGGCTTTTGGCAGCTGGCTTTAAAGCCGGCGCCAGTGATACGGTGATGCTGGAAATAGCCCGCCGTTACCATAATCAAACAGAGGATATCCTTTCCGGCATGATGGCGCGCCTGGAGCCGATTTTGATCATCTTATTGGTGCTGGTAGTAGGTATGCTTCTGCTGTCGGTTATGTTGCCGATGCTGGCGATGATGAACTCTATTGGAGCTTAACCCAATATTTAAAATGAATACTGATAGGAGCAGAGCCGATGTTTTTACGTTCCCGCGCTAAATCGTTGAAACGCTTACTGCTGCCAATTTGCCTTACTGTGCTCTTGTTTGTGCTGGCTTTATATGCAGTACAAGCTATGCATAAGCAAATGGCTTTAGAATCATTGCGGTTAACAGAAGAAAGCGTGCGCCGCACTGCAGTACAATGTTATGCCTTAGAGGGCGCTTATGCTCCGGATCTTGAATATTTGATAGATAATTATGGTATTCGCCCCGATGTAAACCGATTTATGATATTTTATATGTTTCAAGGAGATAATTTGTTACCGGATATTACGGTAATACCAATTAACAATTGAGTTGCTTAGAATTTGCAGTTAATTGAAACAGAAAACTAGATATTTGCGGCAAAAAGCCGCCTTAGGGGGGGTTGTATTGCTGAAGAAAAAGCATATAATGAGCGCGGATGGTATTGCCGTGTTTTTAGTAGGCGCGGTATTTCTCTTTTTTTCCCTTGGTTTAGTTCTAATGGGTAGTTCTGTATACCGCCAGGTAGTATCCGACGCTCAAGAAAACTCTCAATTGCGTACCACCCTTTCCTATATTGCCAATCAGGTTCGGCGCAGTGATATAAACGGAAATGTGGAGATAGGGAAATTTTGTGGTCAAGACGCTCTGCTACTTTGGCAAAATTTAGAAGGCATTGAATGCGTCACTTACCTTTATTGCTGGGAAGGCAGTCTGCGTGAATTATTTGTAGAAAAGGGCAATGAACTTGAACCACAGGCTGGGCTGCCTTTATTAACTTTAAATGATATCTTTTTTAACCTTACCGAAGAGGGTTTAATTTGTGTAGACGCTCTTTTCCCCGATGGCTCGCAAGGCAGGCTAATAATAGCGCCCCGTTGTGGCGTGGTGGGAGGTAACGCCTAGTGAAGAAATCCAATTCACGCTCGGCTTTGTTCTTAGGCGAGATTGTACTTGCCTTACTTATTTTTTCGCTTTCCTCAGCGGTTTGCGTGGGCTTACTTTTTCGAGCTTATCATATCAGCGAAGCCAGCAGCGAATTGAATCAATCTATTTTCTATGCTCAAAATGCCGCCGAGGTTTTCAAAGCTCAGCCGGATATAGAGAAAGTAGCTGCTATACTGGGTGGAGAAATACAATCGGGAAAATGCTATGTTTACTATGATAAAAACTGGGTGCAAACAAAAGAGCAGCGTACTGTTTTTACCCTGCTTATCTCACCCTCTGCCGAAGCTTATACGACTTATGCTAAAATCAATATAAGTAAAGGAGCCGCTGCTGTTTTTGAACTTGTCGCTGCAGTTTATCAGGAGGATGGCGTCCTATGAACGAGAAAAATAATAGCCCCCACTTTGGCGTGGGCGGCATTACTCTGCTTACGGTATTATTAGTTCTGTCCCTTACCATGTTTGCGGTATTAACTTTAAGTTCAGCTCAAGCCGATATGCGTTTAAGTGAAAAAAATGCCCGCGCAGTGCAAGAATACTATATTGCCGATACCAAAGCAGTATCTTTGCAAGCTCAAGCGGCTGCTTTGTGGCCTTCAGGGCAAGTTTTACCGCCACTTGACTATATGCAAAATACTTTAAACATGAATTACGATCTGGCACTAAGCACAAGGGATAATGGCTTAATGTTTTTTTGCGATATTCCCATAAACAATAAAGGGCAAACCTTGCAATTAGCCCTTTATTTAGCGCCACCAGAAAACCCAGTGCGTTGGCGAATAGAGCAATGGCAATTTGTGCCGCCGCTTGTAGAAATATGGGACGAACCGGTACTGCCGGTATGGCAAGAGATTTTCAATTGACAATGAATGGATGGTACAAAAGACATTATGACAATCAATGATATTTTATACAAAGCAGTTAAGCAGCAGGCTTCCGATATTATTATAATTGCCGGCTTACCTGTGTCTTACAAAACAGGCGGTAGAATATACCATGATAACAGTGATAAATTATTGCCTTCCCATACACAAGTATTACTGGAGGAAATTTATTGTTTGGCTAATGGCCGTTCAATGGAGACCTTGCTTAAACATGGAGATGATGATTTTTCTTTTTCTTTGCCACAATTATCTCGTTTTCGGGTAAATGCGCTTAAACAACGCGGTTCTTTAGGGTCGGTAATTCGGGTTGTTTCTTTTGACCTGCCGGATTATCATGAATTACATATACCGGAAGCTGTCATGAAATTTGCTTTATACACAAAGGGCATGGTACTGGTAACCGGTCCTGCCGGTTGTGGAAAATCTACTACATTAGCCTGCTTAATTGATTCCATAAATCATCAGCGAAATGCACATATTATTACCATTGAAGACCCTATAGAATACTTGCACCGGCATGCTCAAAGCGTAGTAACCCAAAGAGAACTTTCCAGTGATACCGATAGTTATGAGAAGGCCTTACGAGCGGCTTTACGGCAAGCGCCGGATGTAATACTATTAGGCGAGATGCGTGATTACGAAACTATCAAAGCCGCCATTACTGCTGCGGAAACAGGACATTTACTTATTTCTACCCTGCATACCATAGGTACGGTCAACACAATAGACCGTATTATCGACAGTTTTCCGCCAACACAGCAACAGCAAATAAGGGTACAATTGGGCATGGTTCTTCAGGGAGTTATCTCTCAACAGCTTGTTCCGACCATTGCAGGCGGCGTAATGCCTGCTTTCGAGATCATGATCGCTAATAATGCCATACGTAATCTTATTAGAGAAACTAAGGCGCATCAAATTGAAAGTGTTATTTATTCCGCTGCCGGCGAGGGGATGATAACCATGGATACCTATTTGTTCAATATGGTTAAAAGCGCTCAGATAGCAGCAGCAGAGGCCATACATTACAGCAGTAATAATGAGCAGATGCAAAAACGGCTGGCTGGCGCCGGATTAAATATATAGTAACATAGTAAAAATGGAGGATATTATTATGAAATTGAATCAAAGTAATTCCGACCTGCGCATATGCGTAGATAGCATTGCCCAAGGACAAATAAGCGGGCGTGTTTACGGTCAGCGTTTGGAGCATCCGCTGGTTTTTGCCGATATTGGAGATATGTTGCTGCAAATAGATGATATACTAAATGCTCAGGATTATCCTCGTGCTTTCCAGCGCAAGCGTAGTTTTGGCGTAGAGCAAAAATCTACAGCTCCGTTGCCTATTGAGCTGGAAGGCGTTTATATGAGCAAGGAAACAGTAGAAACAAGCTATGGTAAAATTGCCACCTACAATGTTAATATCACAACACGTCAGAATACCTCTTGGCAGGGTATCATAGATTGGTTAGACGATAGTCCTATCATTACTTTTAGAAGCGCTTTGGAATTTATACATATTATAAATGAAGCTATAAAAAAGTAATTTGCACGCCCATTATATGGGCAATAATTAATCAATAGTTTTATCATAGCAGCGTCGAAAGCTATTTTGCCTATTGTTTCGAGGCTGCTTTTTTATGCAAAAATGTTTATGACGCCTTAAAATTTCTCCGAATTGCCATGATAGCTGACAATTTCAAAACTATTAAGGTTTCCTTTTACTTTAACTGCATGGGCGGGAATGGTTCTATGGGGGGGTCGGGAATAGTAAATATGCTTGCTTCCTTAAAAATTGCAACAATTCTATTATCGCTGGTACCAATTCTGGGGTTAAATGGCGGTTTGCAAGTTATTATCGTCACCCGCGCCTCGCCGCCTACATCCATAATCAAGCCAGCCGGCGCGGTAGCTAAAGCATAGACAAAAACACTTTCCAGTTTAAATTTCAAACAAAGACCATCTTCATATTCTATTTCCATTTCCTCGCCGATTTCCAGAGTATCTAATTCATAAAGTGGGCATATTTTCCCTTTCCATTTATTGTGGCCGCCCAAAATAGCATTTCCATCATTAGAAGGTATGGAACTTTCTCTTAACCAAGAAATTATATCGGCTGAAGGCACAATCTCCATAGTATGGCTGGAATCGTAGCCTGTATCCTCAATAGCCGCGTCAAGACCGAGTGCAGGTATACGTATGCGCACCGGCCATACCATAAGGGGGATTCTTGGTGGTAAAGGCTCCGGTAGTGTTTGTTGATATGACTCAGTTTTTGGTTGTACTGCAGGCTCTGCTTCCGGCAAACTGGAAAGCTCCGGAACAGGCAAAACAGGTTGAAAAGATTTTTGCTGATTAGATGAAATAAAAAAAAGCGCTAAAATTAACAATACAATAACGCTGATGAAAGAGATAATAAGTATAATTTTTCGTTGTTTCACGGTCACCCTCCATGTTGAAATGTTTTTAAACAAACCAATAAAGTTATTATAGCATATTTGTATATTCTAAACAATGCAGGTGAATTATGTATTTTGTATGTACATACCCTGAACCTATCCTGATAGTATTTGAATATTAATTAAACTTTCCCTGAAAGCCCTTGACTTTGTTTAGCTGCTGTTTTATTCTTAGAATAGTAAGCTGATCTATAATTTTTTACGTTCATTATACTATTAAAGGAGAAGCGCCATGACAGATACAGAAAAAAAACAGTTTTCTCCCCCAACTATGCCCTGGCAAGCTAGCGCTGCCCCCAAACGGAGAAAAAAACTCATCCGGATTATAATTATTGCCGTCTTGGTAATCGGGTTATTAGTAGGCGGTTTTTTCTGGTGGCAAGGCAGAGGCACTTTGCCGGCTGCCGCCCAGAATGATCTTACAGAGTTTACTGTTACACGGGGCAATGTTATTCATACTGTCAGCGGCCCCGGTACGGTTAGCCCGGTTAAGATATTTACTATTGCTACCAATCTTACCGGCGATATTTTGGAAGATTATTTTGAAGAAGGCGATGAAGTAGATAAAGACGCTTTACTTTTTACTTTTGATAGCGAAACCACCAGCTTAAATTTCGATGCGGCTAAAGATACGCTGGCTAATGCGCAAGACAGCTATCAAAGCGCCGTGCGCAATAAGCAAGATCTGGCAACTTACGCCCAACAAGGGGGCGTAGTAAATGCCCTGTATGTAAAAAAAGGTGATCATATAAATTCCGGCAGTAAGGTTGCCGAAATAATCGATACAGGCAATATGCTTTTAACGTTACCATTTAACAGCGCAGATACAGAATTTCTGTGGGCAGGGGAAGCGGCTGTGATATATATGGAAGAGTATGATTTAGAGTTGGAAGGTTATGTACGAAGAATTATGAGCGGCCATAATATAAGCTCTGAAGGCGCGCTCATTACTAATGTAGAAATAGTTTTTGCCAACCCCGGCGCCATCAAACCCGGGGCTTTCGCTACAGCTATTGTGGGTGATTATGCCTGTAATGATATAGGACAGATAGATTATGCTCTGGCAGATACCATTTATGCTGCGGGCAGTGGTAAAATCGTAGATTTAACAGTAAGCGAAGGCGACCGTATAAATGCCGGACAAAAAATTCTGATACTGGAAAATAGCACTATAGAAGATTCTTTGTCTCGCGCCGCCAAAAATGTTAGTGACGCGGAAACTAAATTGACCAATACGCAGAACAATTTGCAAATAAAATCTCCTATAGCCGGTACAGTATTAACGAAAAGTGCCAAAGCAGGCGATACCTTATATAATACCAGTACCACTTTAGGTATTGTAGCGGATATGAGTTGTCTTATTTTTAGTATAGATGTAGATGAATTGGAAATTCGTTATGTTCAAAGCAGTCAACAAGTCACGGTTACGGCAGATGCTTACGAAGGAGAAAGCTTTGCGGGAATCGTTACAAATGTGAGCAAAACCGGTACTTCTTCCAGTGGCATCACCACTTATCCGGTGACAATTGAAATAGCAGAATACGGCGGTTTATTGCCCGGCATGAATGTGAATGCAGACATCGTGGTGCGTGAAGCTATAAATGTGCTTTATATACCGGTAGACGCAGTAAGCCGCGGTAATCTGGTTTTGATTAAAGACGATGGGCTAGCAAGCGAACAACTTCAATTACATGGCGCAGACGAAAACAGCGCGTGGCCCATTTTCCCGGGAGGGGACGAAGAAAGTGAGCAATGGCCACCCATGCGTGCTGCAGGTGATACTGATCAGCAACGACCTATACGCGGTAATGGTCAAGGTGGTCAGCAATGGTCAATGCGTGGAGATGATCAAGGCGAGGGCGGCCAATTCCGTACAATGAGAGATGACGACCAACAGCGAACAATGCGCGAGGATAATGTGTCTGGCGGGCAGATGCGTAATTATAATCCGGGAAATACCCCTGCTGGTATGGGCTTTATGGGCGCACAGGCGCCGGAGGGTTTCATTTATCGGCGTGTAGAAACCGGTATCAGTGACAGCAAATATGTGGAGATTATAAGTGGGCTTAACGAAGGCGATATTGTTGCATACCGACCATCGGTAAGAGATAGCGGTAATACGAACTTTATGTTTATGGGTCCCGGCATGGGCTTTCCTAGCGGAGGCGACAGAGGCGGCGCGGTAATACGGCAGGTGGCGCCAATGCAGGGAGGAAAATAAGTATGATCGATTTTTGTGATGTTTACAAAATCTACCAGATGGGCGATTATGCTGTGCATGCCTTAGATGGGGTTTCTCTACATATAGAAGAAGGAGAGTTTGTCTCAATAGTCGGTGCTTCAGGCTCTGGTAAGAGTACCTGTATGAACATCATCGGCTGTTTAGACGAGCCAAGTTATGGGCAGTATATCCTGAATGGGCGCGATGTGAGTCATCTCTCTAGCAATGAATTAGCCAATATTCGTAACCGTATGCTGGGCTTTGTTTTCCAACAGTATAATCTTATCGCCAAGCTTAATGTTTTGGAAAATGTTGAATTACCGCTTCTTTATCAAGGGGTAAGCAGTGCAGAACGGCATGCACGGGCTTGTGAATCTCTTGCGCGGGTCGATCTTTCAGATAAACTAAAAAATCTGCCTTCTCAGCTTTCCGGCGGCCAGCAACAAAGAGTTTCCATTGCCCGTGCTTTGGTGAGTCAGCCAAAAGTGATATTAGCCGACGAACCTACAGGCGCCTTAGATAGCAAAACCGGTCAAGATGTAATAAATCTTTTGCGTCAACTTAACCAAGAAGGGCACACTATTGTTTTAATTACCCATGAAGAAAACCTGGCAGTTCAAGCTAAACGAATGGTCCGCTTAAGCGACGGCAAGATAGTAGAACAATGCGTGATGGAAAACAGTGCTTCATTTTAGTATTAATTCTAACTTGTCAATGTGAACTGATATGAAGGGGATTAAGAAGGAGAAGTATTATGAAACTGTTGCAATCGCTGATAATGGCCCTCAAAAGCATACTCGCCAATAAATTGCGCTCTTTTTTAACCATGCTGGGCATTATTATAGGCGTGGCGGCGGTCATTATCTTAGTTGGCTTAGTTGGCGGTTTTTCTAATAATATCACCTCTTCTTTCGCCCGTTTAGGCGCCAACACAATAAATGTAATGATCATGCGGGGCAAAACGGTTACAGTTAAAGATATTGAGGGTTTTGCCTTAGAACATGGCGAATTTTTTAGCGCTTATACACCTAATGTGAGCATGGGTAATGCTACTATTAAAAACCGTACCGACAGCCTCACCACCAATGTAAGTGGCGTCAATGAGCTGGCAGAGCAAATAGATAGTATTGAATTGGCTGCCGGGCGTTTCATTTGCTATTTAGATTGCGAAAGCCAACGGCGTGTTTGCGTTATTGGCTCTTATATAGCAAAAGAACTTGCGGTTGGCCTAGGAGATAGTATACGTATCAATGGTTATCATTTTGATGTAATAGGTATTAAAGAACAAAAAGACGGCGGTACGGCGTCTTCCGCCGATGATGTAGTTTATTTGCCCTATACTACCACCGCCCGCTTAGGCCGCAGCCAAGTTAGTAATTATAAGCTGCTGGTGGAAGATTTAAATAAAATAAACGAAGCCAGCGATATCTTATCCGATTATCTTGTAGAAGCCACCGGCTCGGAAAATAATTTTCGTATCATTTCTGCCCAGGCTATGACAGATACAGTAAACGAACTTACAGGCACATTATCTTTGGTGCTGGTAGGAATAGCCGGTATCTCTCTTTTAGTGGGGGGCATTGGCATTATGAATATTATGATTGTTTCTGTCACCGAGCGCACACGGGAAATCGGCATACGCAAATCTATCGGGGCTAAGCAACGCGATATTATGAGTCAGTTTTTGATTGAAGCTATCGTAACTAGCGCCTTGGGGGGGATGTTGGGCATTGCGGTGGGCGCCGGCTTATCTGTACCTTTAGGAAAACTAATGGGTTTAACAGCAGCTGTTTCTCCTACAGCTGTTAGTATTGCCTTTGGGGTCTCGGCAGGTATCGGCATCATTTTTGGCTATTTTCCGGCCCTGCGGGCTGCACGCTTGAATCCAATAGACGCTTTAAGATACGAATAAAACAATATATTAGATTAAGGGCATTATCCTGTTATTAAACAGTTTATTATAATTATTATTAAGGAGGAAGGAATTATGGTTATTATTAAAAAGTTTATTAGTTTATTGCTTTTAGCCTTAACAGTAGCGGTATTAGCCGGGCTGGCTTTGGCGGAAAACGCTTCGGCTGCCACGGTAGATGATTTAACAATTAAGCAAACATTGCAGGCTTTAGAAATACTGCCTCCAGATAATCAAATCTCTGCAATATTCGATAGAGCTACCTGTGCCCGTATGCTTATACAGTGCTCTGCCGCCCGCAATACCATTCCCGCCAGCATCAATATCTCCCCTTTCGCCGATGTTTCTTTCCGGCGTCCTGCGGCAGGGTATATCCGTGCCGCAAGTAAAGCCGGTTATATAAGCGCCGCTGCCGATGGTAATTTTTATCCAGATCAAGCTGCCGATGGCAATACTGCAGTACGGGGCTTGTTGGCTTTGCTAGGCTATAATCATGAGCAGTTTGCCTTAGATAGTTGGCAGTTCGCTATCTCCCTTGGTTTGCTGGACGGCTTAAATATAAGCGGCATCCACAGCCTTAACCAGCAGCAGGCTAACCGTCTTTTTTATAATGCTTTATTAACCCCTAATGCAAATGGCCGGATTCAACTTGAAACATTGGGGTTTTCTTTGCAAAATGGGGTTATCGACATGCAAAGCATCATTATTGGCGCATCCGAAGGCCCGCAAACTATCAGCAATAGCAGTTGGTTTTCCCATACAGGTTTGCAAGAAGAAAATCTAGTAGCGTATCGTAATGATAGCTTAAGCTCTCTTGCTGCCCTGCAAACGCACGATGTGTATTACTTTAACATAGCTATGAATACAGTATGGGCATATTCGGATAAAGTTAGCGGTGTATTTAAATCAGCTTTACCAAGCCGCTTAAGCCCTACTTCTGTGAATATTTCCGGTATGAATTACGAACTTTCTTTAACAGCTGCCCATAAACTGGCTTCTTCAGGTTTAGAATACGGAGAGACTATAATTCTATTATTGGGGCCAGACGGCAAGGCAGCGGATTTTTTAAGCCAAAAAGAATTAGTATACGATGTTATTGGTTTTGCTACCGCCGCCGATAAATTTGTTGAAAAGGACGAAGACGGCAAAGAATATAATGGCTATGCCATTACCCTGGCAACCGTAGACGGTAGTATACTTACCTATGAGGTAAAACGCAATTATGCCAGCCTGGTTGGCAAATTAGTGCGGCTGAGCTATAATAATGGCGAGATCAGCCTATTTTTACGTATGGCTACCACATTACGGGGCAAGGTGGATGCCGCGAATCTATTATTAGGCGATACTAAACTGGCTGCCGATATACGCATTATGGAAGTTTATAGCAACGGGGCTTATGATATCACTTACCTTAACCGGCTAGATGGCATATCCGTAAGTGAAGGAAAAGTGCTGCATTATACAAAAAACAATCAAGGCGCCATAGATGCCATGGTCATTTCCGGCCTAACGGGAGATTTATTGCAATATGGTATTATTACCGAAATTCGTGAAAACAAAGCTCAAAAAAGTGATAATTTAGGTGATGATTCAACAGGACAAGATGGCAATACTGCTGGCTCAAACGAAGGAAGTTCCGGAAGCGGCCAGCTTTCCGGCTCATACAATTATATTATCAATGGTAAAAGTTCCGTAAGCAATATCAGTGGGGCGGTGTTAAATGCTAAAAAAGGTCCGGCAGCTTTTATTTTCAAAAATGGTCAATTAGATAGCGTTAAAGCTTTAGAGAAAATTCAAAAAGTAACATTATATGAAGTTGGCTATGTATTAGATAGCTTGGGAAACCGCTATCTGCTAAGCAATTTTCCCAGCATTTATAAGCAAAACGGCAGCGAGTATCAATTGCTTTCCCTTAAAAAGGCTTTGGAATTAAAAACCTCTTTCACGGCATATTATGATAAACCGGAAAGCTATGGAGGCCGAATACGAATTCTCATTGCAGAGTGACTCATGGGCACCTTTTTATTTAATCGTTAAAGCGGTGGAATTTTTATAAAGGAATACTTGTTTGAATCTAGAAAACTATAAAGAAGGTAGATTAGCGTCGTGTTACCAGCATTGCGGAGGATAAATGAGATTATTAGCAATTATACTGGGCTTTATTTTGTCTGTATGTTTACTGATAACTGAAGGTAGAGTAGTTTGTGCGGCAGAAATCTCCGGCGCTGAAGATGTTGTTGCCCAAAAAGAAGAAGCTTACTATACGCTTATCGACCCACAGCGTTATACATTAATTCACGAGGTGAAGCTGGCTAATAAAGGTATGGAATCTGCTTATGGCATTAATGTGAGGGTGGCTTTAATGGATAAGCCCACGCCGCTTTATACCAATAGGCTTCGTGAACAATTACTGCCCTGGCCAGATAGTATTACTACCGATGAATATGGTCGCCGCGTGGCTTATTATCACTTTGAAGAATTGCCGGCAGGCAAGGAATTACTTTTTACACAAAAATATGTTTTGGAGTATAGCGGAATAAGCTACCCTAAACTTAGCACGCCCAGCCAATTTGGTTATGAAGGACAATTAGCCTCTCAGTATTTACTGCCTTCGCCGGGTATAGAAAGTGATAATGAAGAAATCATCGCTTTTGCCAAGCAGGCTACAGAAAAAGAACGCGATACATTTACCATTGCCCAAGCTGCTTTTGCGGCAGTCAACCTCTATATGACCTATGTAGAAGATGATATAGATTCCCCAAATAAAAGGGGTGCTTTACGCGCACTTCACAGAGCCTCGGGCGTATGTGAAGATTATAGTAAACTTTATGTGGCAGTATTACGTGCTTTAGGTATTGCGGCACGGCAGCAAAGCGGTTATTTATATTTACCTGCGGAGCATAATAAGCCGCCTTATGTGGATGAAGATGGACGGCTTAATTTTAATTTGCTGCGTCATGCCTGGGCAGAATTTTATCTTCCCGGTAAAGGCTGGGTAATTGCCGACCCCACTTTTACATATAGTTTTGAGATTGATGGCCAGACGATAAAATACATTAATTGGGATTATTTTGCGGCAATTACTGATGAACGGCGTTATATTTTCTTTCGCGAGGAAACGCTAAATGAAGATAAATTGCTGTATTTTAATGCGAGTAAAAACGGCGATCTATTGACCCGTTCAATAGATTGTTATATGCTTCCAGGCAGTCAGGCAGCCTGCTTTAATGATTTAGAAGGGCATTGGGCCAAAGAATTCATTATGCGCCTTGCTGAAAGAGACGAGCCGCTGCTACAAGGCTTGGGGAATGGTATGTTTGGCGTGGACGACCCTCTAACGCGGGCACAGCTTGTTGCCTGTTTGCAAAGATATGTAAAATCGCCTGCGGGCGGGCCAAATTTTACCGATCTTTTCCCCAGCCACTGGGCTTATGGCGATATTGGCGCAGCCCAACATGGCGGTTGGATCAACGGTTACCCCAATGGCAGCTTCAGACCAGATAACTCTGTGACCCGGGCGGAAGTGGCGCAAATATTGGTGGATGTTTTTAAGCTTTCTCTACCGGTATTGAACGAAGATAATATATCGGAAGAAGCGCATTTAGATAATAGTGATGAGAATATAGAATCAAATAATACTTACAAGGAGTTGGTAAATAGTAATGGAATAATTGACTCAGATATTGAACTAACCGAATTATTAGAAGAAAATACTCCCAGTGGAGAGTTTATAGGGTTTTTAGAAGAGGATATTGCTGTAGATGAACAATTACAAACAGCGGACGATGAAAATATCCATGAAATAGCAAAAGAAGATGCACCTTTGCTAATTGCCCTGCCGCAACCGGGTTTTTTAGATATTGGTCAGCCTGGTAACGCTTGGGCGGATGAGGCGATCACCACATTATTTACACTGGGTTATGCAATAGGCGACGGAAATGGCTATTATCAACCATCTCGCCCGGTAACCCGGGCGGAATTTGCCGCTTTATTAGACCGTATTATCTTGAAAAGAGAAAAAGATTTGGAAGAAGCGCAGGCAACTATAGAAGATCAGATTTTGGAATAATAATGAAAATATCTTTGTTGTTAGACAAATAATATTGTTATAATATAGCTTTCTGCCGCTCGCGCTATAAGCTTGTGCACCGTATACAATGTTTTATAAATGTTTTATAAATGTTTATATATGAGGTTTTACCAAAATTAGGCTGGGTGTAGATAAATACTGTTGGTAAAATCGCTTGTTGTCATTCTGAGCGTAGCGAAGAATCTTTCTTGTAAGGAGGCAAATACATTA
>WRKD01000216.1 GCA_009778255.1 Bacillota bacterium | reverse complement strand
TGCTTCGCGTTTTGCATATTTTGTATTGCCAAGACAAGCCCGATTATTTCAGCAGCTGCAATACACCCTGCGGTAAAGCATTGGCCTGCGCCAACATGGCGGTGGCGGCTTGGGCTAAGATGTTCTGGCGGGTGAAGTTGGTCATTTCCTTGGCCATATCCAGGTCGCGGATACGGCTTTCGGCGGCTTGCAGGTTTTCGGCGGAGATATCGAGGTTTTGGATTTTGAATTCTAAGCGGTTTTGCAGAGCGCCCAGATCGGCGCGTTGCATGGAGATGTGGTTTAAGGCATTGTTTACTTCGGTGATGGCGTTGGAGGCGGAGTCGCGAACTGCGATGGAGGAATTCTTGATGCCTAAGGATACGGAATCCATTTTGTCTAAGTTGATTCTTAGTTCGTCGCCTTGATTGGCGCCGGTTTGGATATACATATCCTTGCCTTGGTCAACAGTAAGTGTTATATTTTTAGCTGTTGCGGTAGTACCGAAATAGCGCTCGAAGGAGGCTTGGGAATTAAGGTCGGTAGCCAAGAAGCCCCTGCCGAAAGTTACGTTTATGCCTTTGGCGTCGATGGAATAACCAATCAATTGTTTGGTATTATCATCGAACTTTAAGGTAACGCCCGCCCCTGCGGTAGCTGTATATCCTACAGCAGCACCAGCGCTTGCTGTTATGGTAATATCAATTCCGTCAACATTTACCTTTCCTATAGTAGGAGATGCGGTAACCGCGTCTTTTGCGTCTGCGCCACCTCCCAACTCGAAGACTTTCTGGGTGGCTCCTGTAACTCCAATACCCATATCTTTGTTCCACGCCTCAACAAGATCTTTAATTAATGTAGTGCCACTCACAAAATCTGCGGTGTTCTTAAGCTGAATCTCCAGTTTTCCTAATTCAGCACCAAAGTTTAGATTAATAGCGTTTATCTCACCAGCTCCACCATTAACAAATTCATCGGCATCAATAAGTATATTGTAAAGCTCATCGCCGGCACTATTCTTAATAGTAGCTCTAACACCGGCTGTTGCAAAGGCTGTTTTGGTCTCATCCATGACATTAAACTCAATGGTATATTCACCATTGGCTAATGCGCTCTTGAAAGAACCAGAGGTGAAATCACCTGGTTTATCAATCCAAACCAATTGATCGGCGCCCCAGGTATAGGTGTTAGTATCAACCGCAGTTTCATCAACAGGATCCGTAGTAAGTCTACCGATCTGCGTAGCTAAAGTTTGGGCTGTAGTTCCTTCGCTATACTTAATTTCCAGATTCCACATATCGCCGGTATTACTACCTTCACCAGCTATATCAATCTGAACAGAACTTCCTGTTGCCGGTATGGTCAATTCGGCCGTTATAGTTCTGAGATCAGCACCGCCTTGAGACTTAATATTAAATGTGACCATTAGTTTGTCTGGGCTGGTGTCACTATAGTTAACTGCGGTAATTTGAGCGCTAGCAGTCTCAGTATCTAAGTCTCCGTCAATCAAAGCTGTGCTCTTTAACGTAATTGAACTGAGTCCGCCCATATAGAGAGAATTATCGGGGTGTTGCATTTTATCTTGCGCCAGCAAATCCGCTGCTGCTGCTGTTACCGCGCTTGCGGCTGTTTGTTCTGTGTCGAAAACAGATTTAACGGCGGCGGATACAGTGCCACCGTTTGCTATTGCGGCGGCGAGGGCTGTGACTTGATCCAGGGTTACTACGCCGTTTAGAGAGGTATCTTTGGCGGCTATGGCTTTTTGGGCCATGAAGGTGCCATCTATGAGGTTTTGGTCATTGAAACGGGTTTTGCTGGCGGTGTCGTCGATTTCGGCTATTAGTTGTTGGAATTCTTTTTCTAGGGCTGTGCGGTCAATGGTGGTTTCATTGGTGTCGGAAGCGGATTGTACTGCCAGTTCGCGCATACGCTGAAGTATATCGTGCGAGGTTTGCAGCGCCCCTTCGGCGGTTTGCACTAGCGAGATGGCGTCTTGGGAGTTTTTGCTTGCCATGTTCAGGCCACGAATCTGGGCGCGCATTTTTTCGGAAATGGCGAGCCCGGCGGCGTCGTCGCCGGCGCGGTTGATGCGGTAGCCGCTGGAAAGCTTTTCAATGGATTTTGCCAGGTTATTGTTGTTGATGGTGTACTGACGGTGTGCGTTCAAAGCCATAATGTTGTTTTGAATACGCATGTTTGTTCCTCCTTGATTTTTTTTATTCCGCTTCCGGACATCCTTGCCGGAAAGTATGGGGGTGGCAACGGTTTTTGCTGGTAATATTACGCAAGTATTAGGTGAAATTGCTTGCATAATAAGAGCGTAACCGTTGCGCTATTAATACTATCGTAGATTTTTTAGTTAACTTAATAGATTGTCTACTATAGTTATTAATATTGATACATTACCGTATTCGCTCTTCACTCAATCGTAGTGCATATTTGTCAATTTATATGAAATAATGATATAAATAACATTATTTATGTAAATATTTTTTAAAACGAATAGGAGTTTTGCTGTTCGTGTCGAATTTAATTAACAATTTTTATTAGAATAATTTAATGTCTATTAAAACAGAATTGTATCATATAGTAATTATTAATATTTAATAAATATAATAATTTAACTGTATATAATTTTCTATTCTTTAGTAAAAACGGGGGTGGGCGGAAATTGAATTCCTTTTTCCAAAACGCTTTTCGCCAAGTGGGGGAATTCTTAGCCAAACTTAGTAAAAAGGAAAAGATTCGTTTAGGCGTATTGGCTGCACTTATTCTGGGCTTCAGTATAGCATTGGCATTAATACTAAGCCGCGTAAATTACGAGGTGTTATATACTAATCTTCCGCCTGCAGAGGCTGGGCGAATTCTCACCACTCTGGAGGAAATGGGTGTTTTAGTAAAAACACAAGGCGCAGATACCATTTTGGTTCCGGCAGACCAGGTGGGGGAATTGCGCATGCGCCTGGAAGCTGAAGGCTATAATACCGGGGAATTGCCTACGGATTTAATTGATAGGGCTGTTGGCATCACTTCCACCGCTCAAGATCGCGATACCTATACCAAGCTGCAAATGCAAGCGCATTTGCGTTTGGGTATTAAGCGTATGGATAAAATAAGCGATTGTTTAGTGCTGCTTAATTTGCAGCAAGATTCTATTTTTGTTTTAAACCCCAATACTAAACCTTCCACGGCATCCGTATTGCTGGAGCTTAAGGAAGGGCAGAGCATCAGTAATTCTGAGGCATATTCCATTGGACAATTTGTGGCCTTAGCTGTACCGGGCTTAGAGATTCAGAATATCCGCATAGTAGATTCCCGGATGAATCTCTATAATTTAGAGCCAAAAGAGGAGGATAATGATTTTATCAGCGGCAGCGCGGCTATAGATTATCAGGTTGCCCTGCGCGAACGCATACGCAGGAGCATGGAAACGCAGGTGGTAAATCTGCTTAGCCCGGTATTCGGTGAAGGGCATGTACAGGCTTCTGTAAATGTGGTTTTGAATTTCGATAAAGAACATATATCTGCGGTGGTTTTCGACCCGCCCGTAGAGGGTGAAACAAGTGGTATTGTGGTAAGCATGAAGGAATTATATGAGAATACCCGCGAGCCAGGCGATGCCACAGGGGTTCCCGGTACAGATACTAATGGTTTGGGCGTGGTAGAATACCCCTATAATGAATTGGGGCCGGATCAATATTACAGCAAGGTATTGCGCGAACTCAATTATGAAATCAATGAAAGCCGCTCGGAAATAGAGAAAGCCCAGGGTACTATACGCGATCTTTCTATAGCGGTCATCATCGACAGTGAATCGGTGAAGGATGATTATACAGATAATGTGCGTAATTTAGTGGCGCAAGCCGTAGGTGTATCCGGACGCTATATTTCTGTAGAGCGCTTGCCAATTAAAGTAGATACTCCGGATAATCTGTGGCAAGAACAGCGCGATTTCGAACGCGCTATGCAAAAACGCGAATGGATAAAAACCGCTATTATTTGCTTAACAGTGCTTTTGCTGGTATTACTTATCATCTCTTTCCTGCGTACTTTAATTACTCCCAAATCGCAATTAGCTTTAGCCGGCGGGCAGGTGATAGATATCCTTTCCCCGCAAGATACCCTATTTTTAAATTTGGGGCCGGATGAAGCGGATGCGGAGTATTTAGAATACCAGGATTATCTGAATAATGTAAGCGAAAGAGATCCGGAGAATTTACTTGCGCCGGAGGGTTTCATAGTTGGAGAGGGAATTGAGGTAGCGCCGAGGTTAATAGATTCTGAAGAGGCGGAAGAGTTGGCGGAAATGGAGGGTGAGGAAGATATGGCGGATACGGAAGACATGGAAAACATGATGGTCAATCTAAAATCGGAATCATTAGAGCAGTTAGAAAAGTTTATTGAACGCGACCCTCAAGCGGTGGCGCAGTTGCTGCGTAACTGGCTGTCAGACGATTATAAATAAATAGGTGAATAATATGGCATATGAAGAATTAACCCCCAAAGAAAAAGCTTCTATACTGATGATAGCCTTAGGGCAAAATTATTCTGCAGAGATTTATAAGCATCTTAGCGAAGACGAGTTGGGGCAACTTACCCTTGGTATAACCACTACCCGCCGCGTGGATGCGGAAATAAAAGAACGGGTATTAAATGAGTTTTTCGAAATGTGCTTAACCCAGAAATTTATTTCCGAAGGCGGTATAGATTATGCGCGGCAAGTACTGGAACAGGCTATGGGTCAAGATAAAGCTCGCGATTTGATCAACCGCCTCTCTTCTTCACTTCAGGTACGCCCTTTCGATTTTATTCGCCGCGCCGATTCCATGCAAATACTGAATGTTATTGGCAACGAACATCCACAAACCATAGCCTTGGTGCTCTCATATATCACCCCCAAACAAGCCGCCGAGGTGCTGGCGGAATTGCCGGAAGAGCGCCAAACCGATATTGTGCGGCGTGTAGCCAATATGGGCAGTACTTCTCCGGAATATGTGAAAGAAGCCGAGCGTATACTGGAGCGAAAGCTTAGCAGCATGGGGTATTCAGAACAAATAGCGGTGGGAGGTATAGGCGCTATTGTGGATATTATCAATTCCATAGACCGCGGCACAGAACGTAATATTTTAGAAAGCCTGGATGTGGAAGATGCCGAATTAGCCGACGAGATTCGCAAAAAACTATTTGTGTTTGAAGATATTGCCAAGCTTTCCAGTCAGGCTATACAGCGCACCCTGAAGGAAGTAAATACTGCCGATTTAGCATTAGCCTTGAAGAGTACCACTGCCGGGGTAAGCCAAGCCCTGATGAATAATATTTCTAAGCGTTTGCAGGAAATGCTGGTAGACGATATGGAGGTTATGGGCCCGGTGCGTGTGCGCGATGTAGAAGAGGCGCAGCAGCGTATTGTAAATATTGTGCGTAGGCTGGAAGACGCCGGCGAAATAATTATAGCCCGGGGCGAGGGAGATGAAATGATTGTTTAGAATAGCCAAGCATTTGGTCAATGAAGCTTCTCCCGCCGCTATACCTCTTATTACAGTTCACTTAGCAGAAAAAGCGCAGCTTTTGCCCAAAACAAAAACACCGGCACCGAACCAGGGAACATTATCTTCGGCGCAGTCTATGCCGGATGATGTGGTTTTGTTAAACATCCTTGATCTGCCGGCCAATGCAGTACAGCAGGCGCCAAAAGATAATGCGGCTCAACTGTTTAATGCCGCACAAGAAGCGGAGAATCTACTTAAAGACGCCGAAAAGAAAATCGTGGCTAAATTACAGGCAGCCGAAGCTAATGCGCAGGCTATAGCACAAACCGCTGAACAAGCAGGAGCGGAATTGCTTAAAAAAGCCGAACAGCAGGCGGCGCAGCTTCTTCAAAACGCCAAGCAAGAGGCAGCTGCTAAACTTAAAGCCGCCGAACAGGAAAGAGCGCGTATAGCCGCCGAAACAGAAAGCAAAAAAGAGGCTATTATCAGTGATGCCCGGCAAGAAGGCCATCAAGACGGATACCAAGAAGGCCTGCATCAGGGGCTGGATATTTATCAGCAACAAACAATAGCGGCTTCTCGGCAGTTGGGCGAACTTATACAGGAATTAGCTGCTGCGCGTACCGTTTTTTTCGATAGTTTTGAAAGCGATATGCTGGAGCTGGCTCTTGCTATAGCGAGAAAAATAACCCTTTCAACCATACATACGGATGACAAAGCTTTTAAGGCTATGATCAACAATGCCTTAAAACAATTATGGAAAGAGGGAAAAATATCGCTACGGGTTAGCGAACAACAGTACCAGGATTTTTTCAATAGCGAAAGCAGCCATTTTGTATTAGATGGCGATAGTATCCACATTAATATTATTAACGACCCATTATTGGATGACGGCGATTTGATTTTAGAATCTGCCGAGAAAACTATCGACGCCGGCGTATCATCACAATTGAAGCGTATCGAGCTGGCATTTTCCCGGCGGGGGAGGGTTACATGATCAAGACATTTCCCACCGCCCTGTATCAAGAGATATTACGCACTACCGACTCTTTGGAATACGACGGCCGCGTTAGTAAAATTGTAGGCCTAACGGTGGAATCCAGCGGACCTCCCGGGAAGATTGGCGATATCTGTAATATTTATACTTTGAATCAAGACCGTTATATAAGAGCCGAAGTAGTGGGTTTTAATGATAATAGGGTGCTGTTGATGCCTTTTGGCAATTTGGAAGGGGTAGGTTTGGGCAGCCGTGTTGTTTCTGCCGATAGCCTTTTTACCGTACCGGTAGGTACACAATTGGTGGGCCGTGTGCTGGATGGCTTGGGCCGCCCCATGGATTCAAAACCGCTTTTGCATTTGGAAGATTTGTATCCGGCGGAAAACACCGCGCCTAATCCCTTAACGCGTCAGCGCATCCGGCGGGTATTACCTTTGGGGGTGAAATCTTTAGATGGTTTGCTTACGCTGGGCTGTGGTCAGCGTATTGGCATATTTGCCGGCTCGGGCGTAGGAAAAAGCTCGCTTTTAGGTATGATAGCGCGCAATACTACCGCCGATATAAATGTGATTTCTTTGGTGGGCGAACGCGGCCGCGAGGTAAGGGATTTTATAGAGAAAGATTTACAGGAAGAAGGCTTAAAAAAATCGGTAGTGGTGGTAGCCACTTCCGATACCCCTGCTTTGATACGCTTAAAATCGGCCATGGTCTCTACAGCTATAGCCGAATACTTTCGCGATTTAGGTTACGATGTACTATTGCTGATGGATTCCCTGACCCGTTTTGCCATGGCTCAACGCGAAATAGGTATGGCCGCCGGCGAACCACCGGTATCGCGCGGCTTTCCGCCTTCAGTTTATGCTCTTTTGCCTAAGCTTTTAGAACGCTCCGGCACGGCGGAAAAAGGTTCCATAACCGGCATTTATACAGTGCTGGTAGAGGGCGACGATATGAACGAGCCTATTAGCGATACCGTGCGTAGCATTTTAGACGGGCATATTGTGCTTTCCCGCTCTTTAGCTCACAACAATCATTATCCGCCAGTAGATGTACTGGGCAGCATTAGCCGTGTTATGTCCGATATCGTAGCGCCGCAGCATGCGCAAGCGGCCGGCTTCCTGCGCAATAAGCTGGCCATATACCAGGAAGCCAGCGATCTGATCAATATCGGCGCTTATCATAAGGGCGCCAACCCGGAAATAGACGAAGCTGTACGCCTGCAACCCTCCATACAAGCTTTTCTTAAGCAAGAAATGAATGAGAGCTATAGTTATGAGGAAATTGTTGCTATGTTAGAGGATTTGACTAAGCTATAGTTGTGGTATATCCATGAAAAATTTTATTTTTAGCTTAGAGGCGCTGGCTAAATACAAAACCAGTTTAGAGAAGAAACAAAAAGCCGAATTAGCCCGCGTTATGGCTCATTTAAAAACTCTCTATCAAGAACGCGCTAATATTCTGGCTGCTTTAGACGCCAATATTGCTTCTTTGCAACGGGCTTTAGAAAAACAGAGCGATTTGGCGCAAGAGCTAAAACGTCACGATGATTATCGTATACATTTAAGGCAATTGCTGGAAGAAGTTAAGCAGCGTATAGTAACAGCCCAGGCGGAAGAAAAACGTCTACGCGCCCTTTTAATCATCACCATGAAAGAGCTAAAGACCCTGGAACGTTTGCGTTTCGAGCAATATCAGGCTTATCTTGCGGAAGTACGCAAAGAAGAAAGCCTCATAATCGGAGATATAATAGCCCATAGCAATAGTATATGATATGAATTTGGCGGAGGTTAAATATGGCGAAAGAGGGCAAGCAGAAAAAAACTAAGGCGCCTAAATCAAAAAAAGCGCAGCCGGAAGAGCAAAAACAGCCGCAGGGTACTAAAGAAAAAAAGGGTATTTTGCCGAAATTAAAAAAAGGAACGCCGCAACCAGGGGAGGGAACAACTGCGCCGGATCAAGAAGAGGCTTCTGAGGGCGGCAAAAAAAAGAAATTACAGCTACCCAAAGCTATTTTGGCCAAAAAAGGCGATAATGCGGAGAAAAAAGAGCAAAAAAAACAAGATAAGCAAGAAAAGAAGGCTACAAAAGAAAAGGCAAAAGAAACAAAAAAGCAAGTAAAAGCAAAGAAGAAGGAAGATAAGAAAAAACCGGGGCAAGATAAAAAAACACAAACAGGCAAAGGGGGAAAAGTAACCGTTAAAAAGCGCGGTTTCCCCATAGTTTTAGTATTGCTGGCTTTTTTTGTAGCGCTTTTATTGGTAGCCGGCGTGATGTTTTACTTTAATATATTATCATGGCGAGATAAAACACTCAATGCCGCCGATAATTTATTAGTTGCGCTCGACCCGGATTATAAGCATTATAGCGAGGCGCTGAATCGTCGGGAACAGGAGCTAAACACTCTGGAGGAAGATGTGCGGCAGCGGGAAGAAGCCCTGCAACAAAGCGAAAATACTTTGGCCGATGAAAGCGACCGCCTAGAAAAACGCGCGGCTGCTTTAGATAAACGCGAAAAACAGTTTAATGATCAGCAAACAAATACTGTTCCGCTTTATCGTCAAGAAATAGATGAAGAAAAACTATTGGAATTAAAGAATTTAGGAAAAATATATTCAAATATGGAAAAAACGGCGGCGGCCCAGGCGTTATCCCTGTTAGATACACCAATAGAGATGGCGGAAGTGATATATTATATGGATAAAAAAGCCGCAGCCGATCTTCTGGCGGCGCTTACGCCTGAATTAGCCGCTCAAATAACAAGCGAAATGTTACGAGAATATTAATAGAATATACGTGAAAGGAGGTGAACAGATGATACAACCTCAAATATTAAACTTGGTTGCCAATTTACCAAACAAGCCCTTGCCCAAAGCAGGAAGCGGCCTTTTGCGGCAAATGCCCAAAGGCGATTTCGCTTTTGTTATAAGCAGGGAAAACAAAGCTTTAAACGAACCTGAAGCGGTTTTATTAAATAAAGAGCCGCTAAAGCCAGATATACAAAAGATGGAAGATTTAGCAGATACGCCTCTAAAACAAAAACTATCGCTGCAGGAAAAAGATTTGCCCTACGATTTATATATAGTGGCTGCTCTTGCAGCGCCTACTTTGCCGCTTTTAGATACTGTACCTCTCGCAATGCCGTCTTTACTCCTGTCACAATTGGATGACCTCGTTTCTATTCTCGAGGGTAATCAAAGCATTACTACTTTCAATAAGGAAATTGTACCTCTTTTAACCAAGCTTTTGCAAACTTTGCAGCAAACAAAGCTCACGCTGCCGTCAGAGTTTGCGGATGATCTAAAAGAGGTTATGGCACGGATGCCTAAGACCGATTCATTAGCGGAAATGCCGCTGCAGAAAGCTACTTTAATTCGTTTTGCCGAAACATTACGCGGCTATCTGTGCCCTCTCGAGAATGCAAACGAATCGCCCCATACTCTTTCATATTTACCGGAAGAGCATGTAAACTTAAATCACTTAACAGCGTCTTTAACAAGCTTGAACGAGCAAGCTACGTTTACACAAGAAGAAACTTTCAGCCAAGGTCAGTTTGAAGAAAAGGAAGGCAACAGCAGCGCCGAAGTTTTGCCGGGGGCAAGTATAATATATGCCCCGGTTCGGCTGGCTTTTGCCGAACGCTTCAATATGGCGCTTCAAACCAGCCGCCCCTTAAGCGCGGAAAATGTTTTTTTAGCGATGGTAGAACGCATAGAAGCTTTACCGGGCGCCGATCCGCATATGGAGATATCCCTGAAGCCTGCGCATTTAGGTAAACTTTCTATAGATTTACGTTTAGGCGAAAACGGTTTAAGCGCTAAAATACTGGCCGACGATGAAAATGTGCGTAATTTACTGGCCAGTCAAATCAACCGGCTTAGCGAAACTTTAGCTTTACGTGGTGTTCGCTTAGAGAATATAGAGATACTTTATAGCGCTTTAAGTGACAGAGCTTTTGCAGAGCGGCATGGCGCGGGCGAGGAAGCGGGCAAGGGCGCAAAAAGAGATTCCGCCAAAAATTTAATTGTGGAACCTTTAAATGCGCCGCCTCAAGATAATATTTACGAGCTGCCTCTTAGCGGCTATGAATTAGCATGGGATGTGAGTTCTGTGGAATACCGGGCTTAAAACCGGGAAAGGATGAAACTATGGCAGATAGTTATGGAGTGGGCGGAACTTTTATGGGCGCCGACTACAAAGATTATTTGAATGATCAAAGAGTACGTAAAACCCAATTGGGCAAGAATGATTTTTTGAATTTGCTGGCAGCGCAAATGCAGTATCAAAACCCGCTGGAGCCTATGTCGGATACAGATTTTATTGCCCAATTAGCGCAGTTTTCCTCTTTAGAACAAATGGAAACAATGAGCACGGCCATGATAGCCATGCAAGCCTATAATATGGTAGGCAAGCTGGTTTCCGCCTCTAATGTGCTTTGCGATGACGGCTATGTACGAAATATAGACGGTTATGTAGAATTCGTAGTACAGCGAGACGGCGCTTATTTAGCAAAAGTTGGCGAGTATTTAGTGCCTGTTTCCCGCATTACGGATGTTTTCGATAAACAAAGTATCAGCCCGGATAACCCCTTGGTGAGCGCGGCGCATCTTATTGGCAGCACGGTAAAAGCCTATGAGGTAGTGGCGACAGAGGGAAAAGAACAAATTCTCTATGATGATCAAGGCGCGCCCAAATATATAAGTGGTACAGTCTGTGGCCTGGCTGTGGTGGATAATGTAGTGGTGGCTTATCTTAAAGATGCTACGGGCCGGGAATATACGGTGGCGGTTAATCATATTTTCGATATTCGTCAAAACGCCGCACAGCAAGAGGAAATAGTGCCTGAAATACCGGTGACCGAAGAAATAGAGTTAGAAGAAATAGAGTTTGCAGAGCCTTTACCGCTTGAGATTCCGGAAGAAGAGCTTTTGCCTCTGGAAACTGCAGCAGAAGAACTTATAACCGAAAATATATTAACAGAGGAAAGTAATCCATATAGGAGGGATTAAGACTATGATGCGTTCCCTTTATTCTGCGGTGTCCGGTTTAAGAAATCACCAGACCCGTATGGATGTAATAGCAAATAATATTGCCAATGTTAATACGGTGGGCTATAAAACCAGCCGCGTGGTATTTCAAGATATTTTTAGTCAAACCAGCCGCAATGCCTCCAGTTCTACCGGTATAATAGGCGGTACTAACCCCATTCAAATAGGCTTGGGCATTACCCTTTCCGCTATCGATGTTATTCAAACCGAATCTGCCTTTGCCCGTACCGACCGCCCCTTAGATTTTATGATAGAGGGCGAAGGCTTATTCATCATACAAACACCCACAGAAACCCTTTATACCAGGGCCGGGAATTTCTATATAGATGATCAGAATTATTTGGTCAATTCATCCGGCTACTTTGTAAAAGGATACCCGAATGAAGATATTGCCGATGCCTTACAAAGTGATGCCAATGTGGGTTTGGAACTGCCTACAGATGTAACAAGTGTTAATGACTTAGGTAATATCCGCTTATCTTATACAGGAGAAAATGATGAACAAATACGCTATATGAACATCAGTATAGATCAAAACGGTAAGATCACCGGCAAAAGATTTGTTACAGTAGAGACTAAGCCTGCTGTTGGTATTGAGGGCGAAGCCGGCTATAGCCCTCCTGAATACGAGGTAAGTGAGTTTGTAGATACCTTGGGTTATCTATTTTTAGCAACTTTTAATAATACCAGCGGTTTAGAAAAAGCAGGCGAAAGCTTGTATCGTGTGAGCAATAATTCCGGTTTGGCCACACCCAGTTTGCCAAATTTCGGCGGTGCCGGTAAAGTAAAAGGCGGCGGTTTGGAAATGTCGAATGTGGATTTAGCCAATGAAATGACCGATATGATAGTTACGCAGCGCGGCTTCCAAGCCAACTCCCGCGCCATCACCGTTTCCGATACCATGTTGGAAGAACTGATCAATTTGAAAAGATAAATAGCAGGCAAGATGCATAATGCATAATTATGAATTAGACATTATGCATCTTGCGTCATAGTAAGGGCGGTGATCTGTTGATCAAGGTCACGAGGATCAATAAGGTAGAACAATTCTATTTAAATGACGAAAAAATAGAATTTATTGAAGAAACACCGGATACAGTTATTTCTTTGGAATCCGGCAAAAAAATCTTGGTCATGGAGTCGGCACAGGAAATTATTGAGCGTATAATTGAGTATAAAAGACGCTTGCCAGATTATCACCATAAAGCGGATAAAGAGCTAATCGATTTTGAGAATTAAAAGTTAAGGCAAGGTGTAGCGCCCGCCTTAGTTTCTGATTGCGAGGGGAAGAAATTTGTCCGATATACTGACACAGGCTGAAATAGACGAACTGCTAAATGCCTTATCCAGCGGTGGCGAGGAAGTGGCGGAAGAAAAACCCAAAACTTCCGGCGATTGCCGGCTTTATGATTTCCGCAAGGCTTTTAAATTCCAAAAAGAACATATGCGCACTTTAAGCATAGTGTTTCAAACCTTCGGGCAATTATTAGCCAATAAACTTTCTGTCATTACCCGCGCTAGCTGCGAATGTGAAGTGCTTTCTGTAGAAGAGCAGTCTTTTAATGAGTTTAATAATTCGCTGCCCATGCCGGTGGTGCTTTCAGTATTGCGCCTTTCGCCAATGCGTGGCTCCGCTTTGCTGGAAATATCTCCGGAAGCCGCATATACCTTGATCAACCGTTTACTGGGTGGCAGTGTAGATTCGGAAACCGGTAAGCAGTTTACGGAAATAGAATTGGCTTTGATGCAGAATGTTATTAAACAGATGCTACCGATAGTCGAAAAAGCCTGGGAAAAGGTTTTACGGCTTAATGCGCAGCTAGAGCGAATTGAAACAAGCCCTCAGTTTACACAAATCACCGGTTTGAATGAAGCCAGCGCTATTATCACCCTCAACCTGACTGTGGGCAGTAAATCGGGCCTTATGAGCTTTTGCATACCTCATGCCTCTATAGAGCCTATTACCAACAGCCTGAACACTTTATTACTGTTTTCTTCCGGCCATGAGGGCAGAACCAGCAACGCGCATAGTGAACAAATCACCGAGCGGCTTATGCATACTCCTATTACTTTAACAGCTTATTTTGACGAAACCCCCGCTACATTGCGGGATATCTATACTTTACAGGTAGGGGATGTTATTCGCCTTAGCCAAAAAACACAGCAGCCGGTAATGCTGAAAGTTCAGCATATCCCCAAGTTTTATGGGCAAATCGGCACCATGGGCGCCAATTATGCCATTCGGATTATCGATATTATCAAGGGGGAAAATGAAGATGAGCTCTAATATGTCGCAGGATGAAATCAATGCTATGCTGGGTCTGAGCGGGGATACTGCAGAAAAAGACGTAGAGGTAGAAAAACCGCTGAATGTAGATAATTTCTTAGGCGATACAGACAATAAAACTGTTGCAGAACAGCCTGAAGAAGAAACACCGGCCGAAACCGAGCGGAATGTGAATGACTATTTGACCCCGGAAGAAGTAGATCTACTGGGTGAAATAGGTAATATGTGCATGGGTGCGGTAGCCACCACTATGTATTCTTTGCTGGATCGCCGCGTCAGTATAACCACGCCGCGGGTAAATGTGTTTTCTACCTACGAAGTATTACATTCTTATCAAACACCCTTTGTAATTGTAGACGTACGTTATATAGAAGGCATTGAAGGCAAGAATGTGCTGCTTTTAAAAGAAACCGACGCCATGATGATCACCGATTTACTTATGGGCGGCGATGGAACTGTAGAAGAAGGCGCAAAATTAGGCGAATTGCAAATGAGCGCCATCAGTGAAATAATGAATCAGATGATAGGCGCCTCGGCTACTTCTTTATCCAATATATTAAGCCGCCCCGTTAATATTTCACCGCCTGTTAGCGAATGGATAGAAGCCAACAGCGATGTTAGCGATAGACTAGACGCTTCCGAGCTAGTGGTAAAAATCAGTTTCGATATGGAAATAGAAGGGCTGCTGAAGAGTCAGCTTTTGCAATTGATGCCTTATCAATTGGGTAGAGATGTAGCGGGAAAAATGATGGAAGCCCAGCGCATAGATACTGCGGCAGTGGCTGCAGAAAAATCCTCTGTTGTTCCGCCGCCCCCTCCGCCACCGCCTCCGGCGCCTATACCGCCCCCGCCGCCGACCATGCCCCAAGCGCCACCTATAGCTTCTACGCAACAAGCACGTTTGGTAGATGTAAGCCCGGTTACTTACCCTTCATTCGATAGCCAAAAATCCGAAGATGCTCAAAGTAAAAAGAGTTTAGACCTGGTGGCGGATATACCTCTGCAGGTATCTGTTGAATTGGGCAAGACCAAAAAAACCGTTAGCGATGTTTTAGAATTTGGCATTGGTACAATAGTGGTATTAGATAAAATAGCCGGTGAGCATGTAGAAGTTTTGGTCAATGGTAAGTTGATAGCTGCCGGCGAAGTTGTGGTAATAGACGAAAACTATGGAGTGCGTATTACAGATATATTTGAATAACAAAGAATAAATAAGGCGGTGAAGTAAATGAGTATAACACACACTAATATTTTGCTGGAAACAGGCACTAATGAATTGGAAGTACTGGAATTTACCATAGCCGGTAAAAGCTTTGGTATAAATGTGGCTAAGGTTATGGAATTGATGCAAGCGCAGCAGCCACATATGATACCTCATACCCATCCTTGCATAGAAGGTATATTTCAGCCGCGAGACGAGGTTTATACTATTTTGGATCTGGCTCAGTATTTAGGCTTGCCCCCTTCCGAAAACTCGCAGAAAGATCTTTATATCATAACCAAATTTAATCAAATCAGCGTAGCATTTCATGTGCATACGGTAGAAAATATTCATCGTATCTCTTGGGAAGCTATAGAAAAGCTGGATGAACTGTTATACGGCGGTATGGATGGCGTGGTGACCGGTATTGCCAAAATAGACGGGCGTATCATATCTATACTAGATTTTGAAAAAATCACTTACGATGTTAACCCGGCTACCGGCGTACAGGTGATGGATATACCAAATATAGATAGCCGCATGAATTCTTCCAAGCCTATTTTGGTGGCGGAAGATTCTGCTCTGCTGCGCAAACTGATTTTGGAAACATTAAACAATGCTGGGTACAGCAATGTTGTTATGGCTACCAATGGCAGCGAAGCTTGGAAAATTCTTAGCGAAACCAAGGAGCATACTAATAATATTAGGGATGAGTTCAGTTGCGTTATAACAGATATTGAAATGCCGCAAATGGACGGCCACCGCCTGACAAAAATGATCAAATCTGACCCGCATCTTGCTGCTCTGCCGGTGGTAATATTCTCTTCTTTGATCAATGAAGATATGCGTATTAAGGGGGCGGAAGTAGGCGCCGATTGTCAGCTTACCAAGCCGGAAATCAGTAATTTGCTGGTAGAAATAGATAAATTGGTGCATGAAAGCGCATAATAAAAGAGGCGACCGGCGGTCGCCTCTTGTTATTAACTTTTTTTGCGCTTTTGTTCATACATTTTATAATCTGCCCGGCGGATAATGCATTGTGGCGTACCGCATTGTTTATCCTCACAAGCTTGAGTGGTGCAAGGTTTCAGGCTATACGGGTTATAATTTATTGTTTCTATACCATAGCTGAAAGATAGCGGAATATCGTAGTTTTTTTGCCGGTTCAAATGCTCGGTTTTTTCTACCATACGTTTTATAATACGTTCTGCGCCGCCAGAGGTTATACCGGAAAGTATCAGTAAAAATTCATCTCCGCCCACTCGGCAAAATACATCATGAGAGCGTATCACACCGTCTACAATATTGATGAAATTTAGTATATAACGATCCCCTTCGTCATGCCCTTTACGGTCGTTTATCATTTTAAAATCATCTAAATCGAAATAACATACTACAAAGGGGCTGCGGCTTTGTATTAAGCCGTTAATATATTCCACCGCATATAGCTGATTATAGGCAGGAAATTTAGTATCGCGGTACATGGCGTGTTGCAGGCGTTTATTAAGTACAATGGTTTCGGATATATTGTTAAGCACATGAAAATAGGCGTCTTCATTATTTCCCCATACACCGGGCATGGAATTGACCATATACCATTTATCATTTTCCGGGCTATATAGCTGCCATTGTTCTTCCAGTTCCTGCATAGAGGCGATGCGCGCCTGTAATTGTCTTGTTAACTGCGCAGTAACTGTGGGCATATCTTCAATTCTGCTATAATTATTAAGGTTTTCGCGGGCTTGTAATAGCTCGCCGTTCTCTCTTTTTAATACAAACAAAGAAATATCGGCAAATGAAAGTATTATTTCCAGTATGTATTGACTTTGGGTTAGTTGTAAATTGCGTTTGGCCAGTACTTGAGCCATTTGATTAAATGCTTCCGATATTTGGCCCATAAAATCGATACTTTGTTTATAATTGCCGCGAGTTATCTGTTCAACTTTCCAAATTAAATGCAGCAAATTTGTGTGCAGTTCTTTTAAACCCCCGCTTAAATAATGGTTACGAGGTGGAAATTGTACGTTTAAGTTACCGTTTGCTATATTTGTTGCATAATCTTTTAATACATTTATCTGTTTAGATAGCTGTTGCAGGCGCAGGCCAATGGCATATAATTCTTGATCATCGCTTTGCAGTGGTTCATCTTCAATGAATTCGCCACATAACAAACCGTCTAACCAGGTTTTAAGCAACTCTGAAGTTACTTCCATCGACTCAAAACCCTCCTAATAGATGTTAATACTCCGCCGCATTGTTCTTTTCTGCGTGAAAACGGCAAACCCGCTCGCCGGAAGCCCAGCAATCGACCTCTCGTACAGTAAAGGGCGCGCCGGTATAATGCTCTAAAATACCTGCTATTAGCCCCTCATCATAAACGCAAACCTGTTCGCCTGTTACCGGTAAGCCGGAGCAATCTAAATCCTCATAAACGGAAAGCTGCAGCTTACCATCTACTAAGTCGGCACGTTCTATGCGTAATATACCCATACGCATACTGGAAAGCTTCTCTTGTAATTGCGAAACAAAATCTTCAAAAGGTTGGTCTTTATTTAGAAAATTCTCGGCAAAAAACTTACCTGCCATATGCCCGGCCCCCCGGAAAAGATCATCAGCGCGCTTTTGATCAAACTCCTCAACTAAGGTTGCATGCATTGCCATTTCAAAGAGCCTGTATACCAATACCGGCATACTATCGCCCAGCTGCGGCCTTCCTACGCTTACATCGCCCAAACTCCTCAACGAAACCCCCCCTATTCCTTTTATGATATAAAATAATAAACCTCATAGTAATATTTTACCCGATAATAGAATATTTTGCAAGGCAATCGCTGCTCTTTTTAGTGTAATTGTCCGCCTTTGTCTTAATTTTTAATAAAGTATTTCTTAAAATATGCAGAGATTGTATAGTAAATTATACTTGAATTATATTGCATTTTTCCTTTGGTTAAGTTACAATTATGCTAATCACAATATCTATAATTAATAATATGTATGTTTATTACAATAATACTTTGCGGAAATAGATTGGGGATGCATATGCAAAGAATTAAAAGTATCATATGCGTAACATTTATCATATTGCTATGCGCCGGCTTAAGCTTAAGCTGTCAAATCTCTAATGAAAATCAGCCAATCGACGTTTATAATTATAATTATTATACGGAAATTCCGGGTATAACTGCTGGGGAAATCGATGATATCGAGGCTTTAAAAAAGCAAAGGGATTATTTTGTATATGGCATGAATTTAAGTGTCGAATCTTTTGTAGAAGATGATGGCCAAATTCGAGGTTATTCCCGGCTCTTTTGCGGTTGGCTAACAAAGTTATTCGATATACCATTTGAACCTGCTATTTATGCCTGGGGAGATTTGCTGGAAGGTTTAGGAAACCATACTATTGATTTTAGCGGAGAGCTTACAGCCACTTTTGAACGCCGACAACTCTACTACATGACCGGTGATATTGCCGAACGTTCGGTAAAGTATATGCAAATAGCCGGTAGCGAACCTTTGATGGATATTGCGGCCAAGCGTCCTTTGCGTTGTGCTTTTTTAAAGGATGCTACAACGGTGGAAACTGTGAGAGGCTCGATGCGGGAAGAGTTTACAGCTATATTGATCGACGATTATGCTGTAGCATATACTATGCTGAAAAACGGCGAAGTAGACGCTTTTTTTGACGAAAGCTCGGCGGAAGCTGCTTTTGACTATTACGGAGATGTAATTGCCAAAGATTTTTTCCCCCTTGTCTACGAGCCGGTTTCTTTATCTACCCAAAACCCGGCCCTAAAATCTTTTATTTCAGTGGTAGATAAAGCGCTGGAAAACGGTGGTATACGAAGGTTAACGGAATTATATAACCAGGGGCGTCATGATTACATGAAGCATAAATTGTATTTGCAGCTAAGCGCAGAAGAACTTACTTTTATAAGTAATTCGCCACAAGTGCCTTTTGTAGCCGAATATGATAATTATCCCATTAGTTTTTATAATTCTCATGAGAAGCAATGGCAGGGGATAATCTTTGATTTAATTAAAGAAATAGAAGCTTTAACCGGGCTTTCTTTTGTGAGGGTAAACGATCAAGAAACAGATTTTGCCGCTTTATTGCAAATGTTGGAAGCTGGGCAGGCTTCCATGATTTCGGAACTGATACGTACAGATGAGCGGGAGGGCCATTTTTTATGGCCCAATAACGCTATTTTATCGGATAATTATGCTTTACTCTCCAAATCGGATTTTCCGGATATCAATATTAATGAAATACTATTTATGAAAGTTGGTTTAATGAAAGGTACAGCGCATACCGCCCTTTTTAATAGCTGGTTTCCAAATCATAACTATACCGTGGAGTATGATGGTTCGAAAAGCGCTTTTCGCGGCCTAGAAAAGGGCGAAGTTGATTTATTAATGGCTAATCAAACACAGCTGCTTATTCAAACAAATTATTATGAACAACCAGGATACAAGGCTAATTTGGTGTTTGAGCGAACTTATAATTCAACCTTTGGTTTTCATAAAAACAGCTATCAACTATGTTCCATTGTAGATAAAGCGCTTAATTTAATCGACACAAAGAATATTGCCGGGCAGTGGACGCGTAAAACTTATGATTATAGAGAAAAACTGGTGAGTGCTCAGCGCCATTGGCTCATCTACGCGGTATTGATGTTTTTATGTATTAGTTTATTGCTTTTTGTGTTGTTTCAAAGGTATCGTCACGAGGGCAAAGTATTGGAGGATATGGTAGAAGAACGTACCGGTAAGCTTAATGAGCAAAATATGTTGATGTATATGGTCAATGACGCTGCGGCTTTATTGCTGGAAGTTAATACTGAAGATTATTCTATAACTATGATCCAAGCCATACAGATGATTGGCGAATGCCTGGAAGTAGATCGTGTGCATGTATGGCGTAATTACTATGGTGAAGATAATTTGCTTCATTATAAACAGGTTAGTAAGTGGGTGCGGGAAGGTTGGGAAAATGAAGAAGGGTTGAATAATTACGATTATGTCAGTTTTTTACCACGTTGGGAAAAAGAGCTGTATGGAGGGCTGCCGATAAATGGTTTGCTGGAAGACTTACCGCTTGAGGAGCAAGATTTGCTCATGCCCTATAATATACTTTCAATATTAGTAGTGCCGATTTTTTTAAGTGGTGAGTTTTGGGGTTATATTGGCTTCGACGACTGCCATAAAAAACGCGTTTTCCCCGATGGAGATGTAAATATTTTGCGCTCTTGGGGCCTTTTAGTGGTAGGCGCTATACAGCGCGCCGAGATTTTTACAGATATGCAGCGCCACTTGTCCAAATTAGAGGCTGTGATTAAAAACTATAAAGGAGTTATTTGGAGTATCGATAAAGACGGAATTATTACTACTTTTAAAGGGCAGTATTTAAATACCATTGGCGTTACGCCTTCTTTTCTGGAAGGAAAGAAGCTGGAAGTTGCCAGGCAGAAGAATAGACATTTTGATATACTGCAAAATGTAGAAAAAACCTTTTTGGAAGGCTCGCAGGATTGGATAGGCGAAATAGATGGGGTAGTTTTCCATTCCTGCACTACGCCGATATACGATAGCAAAGGTGAAATAACGGGCGTGGTAGGTAGTACAGATGATGTGGCCGAAACAGTAAGATTACAACGGGAATTGGAAGCGGCTGTTATTACCGCTCAAGCTGCCAGCCGAGCGAAATCGGCCTTTTTAGCCAATATGAGTCATGAGATACGCACGCCCATGAACGCGATCATTGGCATGATAACTATCGGAAAAGCCAGTGCCGATAATGAACGTAAAGATTATTGCTTTACTAAAATAGAAGACGCTTCTTCGCATCTTTTGGGAGTAATCAACGATATTCTGGATATGTCTAAAATCGAATCGGGTAAATTTGAACTCTCCCCGGCAGAATTCAATTTTGAAAAAATGTTGCAGCGGGTAGTAAATGTGGTCAATTTCCGTGTTGATGAAAAAAGACAGCAGTTAAAGGTGTATATCGACAAATCTGTGCCCAAAAACTTAATAGGCGACGATCAGAGGCTGGCGCAGGTGATTACCAACCTCGTGGGTAATGCGGTGAAATTTACGCCGGAAGAGGGTTCAATTTGCCTGGACGCGCGTTTACTGGAAGAAGAAAATGATCTATGTGTTTTGCAAATATCTGTTAAAGATTCCGGTATTGGCATAAGCGAGGAACAAAAAAACCGCTTATTCCAGTCCTTTCAACAAGCAGAAAGCTCTACGGCACGAAAATATGGCGGAACTGGTCTGGGGCTTTCTATATCCAAAAATATTGTAGAGTTAATGGGCGGCAGCATTGGGGTGGAATCGGAACTGGGGCAAGGCTCTACATTTACTTTCACAGTGCAGGCTGTACGGGCCAGCGGCACTTTGGCTTGGGAGGCGGAAACAGGAATCGATTTGAGCGATCTTCGCATTTTGGTGGTAGACGATGATCAAGATATATTAATGTATTTTAAAGAGATGCTGCAAACATTGGGGTTGTATTGCGATTGTGCTCAAAGCGGCCAAGAAGCGTTGTTATGTTTGGAAAAGAACGGACCTTACCATATCTTTTTTGTGGATTGGAAAATGCCCGTTATGGATGGCGTTACCTTGACTAGGGAATTAAAAAGTAGATTTACAACAACCGAAAGAGGTTTTGTGGTGTTGATCTCTGCCGGCGATTGGGGTTCTATAGAAGATGAAGCAAAAGAGGCTGGTGTAGATAAGTTTTTATCTAAACCGCTCTTCCCCTCCGTTATTGCGGATATGATCAACGAATGTATGGGTACGCGCCGCCATGAACAAGCGGTAGAAGCCCTTTCTTCTAGTATAGACGGTATGTTTGCAGGTTATTGTATTCTTTTGGCGGAAGATGTAGAAATAAACCGCGAGATCGTGCAGGTATTGCTGGAACCAACGGGGCTTATGATAGAGTGCGCGGAAAATGGTGCTGAAGCTGTGCGCATGTTTACCGAGTCGCCGGATAAGTATCAAGTTATTCTCATGGATGTGCAAATGCCGGAAATGGATGGTTATGAGGCTACGCGCCTTATACGTAAGACAGATGCTTTACAGGGCCAAACCATACCTATCATCGCGATGACGGCTAATGTCTTTAGAGAAGATATCGAAAAGTGTATGGAAGCCGGCATGAACGATCATTTAGGCAAACCATTAGATATAGGAGAGTTCATTGAAAAACTGCGAAGGTATATAATATAAAGGGCTTTATGCTAAAATTTGCGTAAGCCGCTGGGTTATTTCTTTAAACCCCATGTTTTTTATAGTCTCGCCCAGCCAGATTATCAATTCTTCATCACTATCATATTCATACTTTTGCAATTCACCTAGTGCCAGATCCACGCCGTCTATATCATAACATTTGCTTGCCGCCAGTAAATCGGCTAAAACTTGCGTGTCAGGCGCCGGTTTTTTTGGTTTTTGGGTGGCTGTGTTATACAGCATCTCTCTTAAAGAGTTTAACAATGCTTCCATGTTCTTGATAAATGTTTCATTATGTGCTTTAATATAGTCGTAATTATTATCTTTGGCTGCTTGTTCTAGCTTTCCTGCTTGTTTGGCTAGTGTTTCGCCATATATTGCGCGTAAGCTTCCTTTAAAGCCATGAACAATGATCCGGTAGTTCTGTATATCTTCCATGGAAATTTGACGTATCTGCTCTAATTGCGCCGGTGAATCTGCGGCGAAAATTTGTAAAACATGCAGAAGAATTTTTTCATCACCAAAGCTATTTAAGGCTTCCGCCAGTTTTAGGCCATTAATTTGCCATTTGGCAAAAAGAGAATCGCTAAACGCGGTTTTATTTTGCGGCTTGCCATTTTCTTGTTCCTTTCTTCTCTCTATACCGCTTCTTCTTGTGGGTAATACACGCCGGTTTCTTCCGCTGCGCATTTCTAACATCATTTCGCCATTTACCATAATATACTGCTCTACCAGAGATTTTTCTATGCTCTTATCCCTGACCCATTTTTGTATTACGGCATCTAGGCGTTTAGTATCTATAGGCTTGGCAAGAAAAGCCTGAAAGCCGTGAGAGAGGAACATTTCTTCATTACCGGTTACGGCATTGGCTGTCAAGACAATTATGGGTACTTTTTTTGCATATTCACTGCCAATTTCTTCCCGTATTATGCGCGTGGCTTCTATGCCATCCATACCGGGCATCATATGATCCATAAAAATAGCCGAGTACTTTACTTTTTCTTGGCGAATTGCCTCGATAGCTTCTGCGCCGCTGGTAACACAATCGATCTGCATTCCATAAGGCTTCATGATCCCGGCGGCTATTTCTAAATTGACCCGTAAATCGTCCACTATAAGTATTTTGGCATAAGGTAAGCGGATGCGTTTTAAGTTCATGTTTTCTAAATGTTTGGTTGCGCCATATTTGAAATTGCGCAGCCTTTCTGCTACTACCGGCCCAATAGTGGCATCTACAAGGTATTTTTGACGAATTCGCACTGTGAATGTAGAACCCTTGCCATATTCGCTTTGTACAGAAATTGTCCCGTCCATCATTTCTACAATTGTTTTTGTTAGCGGCAGGCTAAAGCCGGCGCCCTCAATATGGCGGTTATCGGCGGCTGCCGCCTGATTATAACCTATAAATAGTTTA
>WRKD01000215.1 GCA_009778255.1 Bacillota bacterium | reverse complement strand
GATTGCGGCGCGAAGGCCGCAATGACGAGAAAATGATAGTTGCGCTAATTTGGCAGAGTTGTAAAGCTAGTTTTTAGAGGCGCCCTTAAAATTAATTATAAAACGCCTAATTCCTGGAAATACTTTTTTGCGCCGGGATGTAAACTGACGCTTATGCCTTGCACTGCATATTTAGGATCTATATAAGCCCCTTTAGCGTGAGCTACCATGATATTTTCTTTATACTCGATGATTGCTTTTACTATATCATAAGCCACTTGCTCTTCCAGTTCCGAACCGGCAACTAAAGTTGCCTGCACCGAAACAGTGTTAACGGCTGCAGATAGAAAACCATAATCTTTTTCGCTGACAGCTGTTTTGGTATAGTAGGGATACTTGCTGATTAATGACCCTATTTTATTATCGTCTAAGCCGATTAAGTTGATGTTATGGGAAGTGGCGAGTTCAAGTACTGAATTATTAGGTAAGCCGGAGGTGGCAAAAAAACCGTCTAGGGTATTATTCCGTATCCCGTCGGCAGAGGCGGAAAAACCCAGTTGTTGTATTTGCAGATCCTCCGCGCTTAAACCATATGCTTCCAAAATCTGTAAGGCATTGTATTGTACGCCGGAACCGGCATCTCCAATAGATATGCGCTTGCCTTTTAAATCGGCTACGCTATTAATGCCGGAATCGGCGCTAACTATAAGCTGGCAGACTTCCGGGTAAAGCGACATTAAGGTAGATATTTCCTTTACGGGGTTATCGCTCCAATTATTGGTTCCATTATATGCATAATTCAACACATCGTTTTGCACAATAGCTAAATTGGCAATTCCGCTGCTTATTTGTTGTACATTTTCTTCAGAAGCGCCGGTGGAACTGACAATGATTTTTATATAGCCGGTAGAAGCTTCTATAGCCAAAGCTAAAACTCCGCCATATGGGTAATATGTTCCAGAGGTATTACCGGTAGCCATAGTCAAACGCACTTGACTATGGGGCGGCTCGCTTTCCGGATAATCGTTTGGCAGTTCCCCAATCTCTTCTTCAACTGGAGTTTGGTTTACGGTACAAGAGCAGAGGAATACTATAAGTGTCAGGAACACAAAAGAGGAGAGGAAGATTTTCTTCATCAAGTTGTCCCCCCTTGCTTTTTCAAGAAAATAGTTCTTATATTATATTATAGTAGGAAAAATCAAAAAAGTCAAATCTCATTATTTAAAATAATGCATGGCGCCTTCGAAAATAGGATAATACTTATTGCCTGCTACATTTTGCATGTTTCCTTTGCTCCAGCGTTCCGGATGAGTCATTTGCCCTAAAATACGCCCATCAGGAGAGCATAAAGCCTCTACCGCCATATAAGAACCAGTGGGATTAGCGGTAATAACCATGCTGGGGCAACCCTTTAGATCGACATACTGGCTCACTATTTGCCCTTGGCTGGCCAGTTGCTTAAACAACTCTTCGTTTAAAACTAAACGGCCTTCGCTATGGGATAAGGCAACAGAATGGATATCCCCCACTTTAGTAAGGCTTAGCCAAGGTGAGAGAGCGGAGGCAACGCGAATGTGTACCAGCCTGCTCTGATGGCGGCCTATAGTATTGTTTGCCAGTGCCGGGCTTTGAGGAGAAATATCGCATACTTTACCAAAAGGTAATAAGCCAAGCTTTAGTAAACCCATAAAACCGCTACCCACTCCCAAAATTAGTCCATTGCGCTCTTCAAGTAATTGTTGCAGGGCTTCTTTAAGAATAGTATGACGGAAGAAATTGGCAATGAATTTACCGCAGCCTTCTGCTTCGCCACCGCCATAATAATCGCCTGGCAAGGCGAGAATATGTGATTGGTTCAGCTCTTTAGCAATATTGCTGATACTTTCGCTTAACCAAGATGGAGTAAGATTACGTACCACCACAATATGGGGATCGGCGCCTACTTTAGCAAAGGCGTAAGCCAGGTCGTATTCACAATTGCTACCCGGTAAAGCCGGTATCAGCACTCGGGGCCGGGCAATGGCGGTATGGGGTATAGCTTTGGCAACCCGTTCATAAGAGATAGCCGGGATATTGTCATCCAGAAGAGGCTTTGCGGCGTTTGTGGGAAATACATCTTTTAAGCGGTTTTCATATAGCTCTTCTAAGTTGTTTAGCGCAATAATTTCATTCGCATAGTGCAGCTCATATTCTTCTATGGTAAACCCAATAGGGAGGCCGATTTCTTGCGCATTTTCCTTAAGCTCGATCAGGAAAGAGCCACTATTTCTGTTAAACAGTTCGTTTTCAACAATACCTGGCGCCAGTTGTAAGCCTAGATTATTGCCTAGGCACATTTTGATCAAGCCAGCCGCTGCGCCGCCGTAAGCAAGGGCGCAAGCTGCCGATACTTTATCTTCCCTTATCAACTGAACTACGGTGTTAAAGTTTTCCTGTAAGCTTTCTGCTTGAGGTAAGCCATTGCTTTCATACACCGGTTTTAGCAATACTACGCGGCTGCCTGCTTTCTTGAACTCCGGCGAGACAATATGATCGGTATCTGCCATAGCTATGGCGAAGGATATCAGGGTAGGCGGAACATCTATCTGCTCATAACTACCGCTCATAGAATCTTTACCACCAATGGCGGCTAACCCTAAATCTAGCTGAGCGCTGAGCGCACCTAATAGTGCCGCCACAGGCAAACCCCAGCGTTCGGGCGATTTTCCTAGTTTTGGGAAAAATTCCTGGAAAGAGAGCCAGCAACGATTCAGCTCTCCGCCTGTGGCGATAAGCTTTGCCACGGATTCAATAACAGCTAAATAAGCCCCATTATAAGGGCTGGCGCTGCTGATATAAGGATCGAACCCATAAGACATTAATGTACAAGAGGTGGTTTCGCCTTTAACCGGTAATTTAGCAGCCATAGCTTGTATGGGGGTAAGCTGGCGTTTGCCTCCTAAAGGCATGAGTACCGTGCCCGCCCCTGCCGTAGAATCGAAACGCTCTCCTATACCTCGTTGGGAGCAGATATTTAAATCATCCATTAATAAATGTAATTTATTCTCCAGGGTATCATCTTGCGCAGGGATTATGTAGGCTTGCCCCGGCTTGACTAGTACAGGCTGGTATTTTTTTGAGCCATTGCTATCTAAAAAAGCGCGCGCTATATCGGCAATTACCTGGCCTTGCCAGTGAATGACCATGCGCCCGCTATCTGTAACCTCTGCCACGATGGTAGCCTGTAAGCCTTCCGCTTCCGCTAATGCCATAAAAGTTGCTACATCACCGGGCGCCAGTACAACGGCCATTCTTTCCTGAGATTCACTAATAGCCAGTTCCGTACCGGTCAATCCGGGGTATTTTACCGGTACAGCGTCTACATCGATATCCAAACCGGATGCCAGTTCGCCAATAGCCACACTTACGCCACCAGCGCCGAAATCATTGCAACGTTTGATCAATACGCTGGCTTTTGGGTTGCGAAACAACCGCAGTATCTTGCGTTCTTCCGGAGCATTACCCTTTTGCACTTCCGCGCCGAGTGTGGTAAGAGCAGAGGTATCTTGGGTTTTAGAGGAACCGGTAGCCCCGCCGCAACCGTCGCGACCGGTAAGGCCTCCCACTAGCAGCACTTTATCTTTGGGCAGGGGTTTTTCATGTCTCACCTGTGTCAGCGGCGCAGCCGCCACAACAGCGCCGGCTTCCATACGCTTAGCAATATAGCCCGGGTGATAGATTTCTACACCCAGCCCGGCTGCTACGCCTATTTGATTGGCATATGAAGCATGCCCAGCAGCAGCTGTGGTAGTAAGTTTGCGTTGGGGAAGTTTGCCGGATAATGTTTCGGCCAATGGTACGGTAGGGTCGCCTGCCCCGGTAATTCGCATCGCTTGATAGGGGTATCCGCGCCCGGAAAGCGGGTCGCGCAGGCCGCCTCCTAAACAGGTAGAGGCACCGCCGAATGGTTCTATTTCTGTAGGGTGATTATGGGTCTCGTTTTTAAAAAACAGCAGCCAGGGTTCTTCTTTTCCGTTTACATCAATATCCACCTTAACCGTGCAGGCATTGACTTCTTCGCTTTCTTCCAAATGCGGCAGTAATCCTTGCCGCCTAAGATAACGGGCGCCAATGGTAGCCATATCCATTAAAGTAACAGGCTTTTCTACTCCCAATTCATGTCGTAAAGCCTGGTAGCGGTTATAAGCTGCCGCTGTTTGTTCATCTTCCAGCTCTATTGCGGTTAATTCTGTGTTAAAAGTAGTATGCCTACAATGATCCGACCAATATGTGTCGATGATCCGTAATTCCGCACAAGTAGGGCAACGTCCTTCATTACTAAAATACTGCTTACATAAGAGTAGATCCCCCAAATCCATAGCCAAACCATATTCTGCCGTTAAAGCGTTCAGCCCATTCTCATCCAATTGTAAAAAATTATCCACCAGCGGCGTCTGTTCTGTTGGTAAAATAGGGGTTTTTAGGGTATTTGGCAAAGCCAGAGCGGCTTCACGGCATTCTACAGGGTTAATCAGATATTTTTTTATCGCCGCAATATCCAAATGAGATAAATCACCGTATAACAAGAAAACAAGGGCGGTAGCTAAAAGCGGCCGCTCTTCTTTTGTAATAAATTGTATACATTGAGCGCAGCTATCGGCAAGCTGGTCAAATTGACCGGGTTGAAACTCCCGGGCAATTACTGCCGCCGCGCCCTTAGGCAATTCTGTATAGCATACCTCCAATGGCGGCTCGCTGAACACTGTGTCTTGGCAGGCGGCAAACTGTTCGGCGCTTATTCCTTCTACATCATAACGTTTAAGAATGCGTACATTATTCAGAGCTTTTATTCCCAGTAATTCCCGGAATTCCGTAAGCAGTTTGGCGGCTTCCTGAGTAAAAGGATGCTTCTTTTCAACATAAATGCGATATACCATTATTAATACCTCCAAAGTAGATTTTGCTATAAAAAATTAACTATCCTGTTGCCCAAATTTCACTGATTCCTAACTCAAGACTTAAAACGCGAGAGCTTTGAGTAAAGCCAGTCTAAGTCGCTGTTGTTTCGTTTTCTATGTAATGGCCTACGGCTGCGGCTCCCTTTGCTCTAATCTCTTCCGGTATTTGGAATAGGCGGCGCAGAAGTTCTTGTTCGTCGAAGATAAATTTATCTCTTGTTATAGATTTATTTTTGAAGAGGTTTTTATATAAACGCGCCCAATAACCACAACTCACACTTTCTAAGTCTTCCAGAAAATTATGCCATATTACCCCATATATATTAGATTTTTTTACATCTTCAAGTGAGTTTTTCCATACCGATCCATATATAGTGGGGTCTTTATTTAGGGCAGCCAAATCATTATTTTTAATGGCGTCGATTTCACTAAATATTACTCTGATATGGTTATCTATGGTTTTCCCAAAAATATCGACTGTGCCTATTCTGGTAAAGGCTTGCAGCTCCCAAAAAGCGGAGTCGCTTGCGAAGCGGCTGATATCATTGGCTTTGCCGCCGAATGTGGAAGCTCTGAAAGCCCAGGCGGCGGCATTGATAGCAGCCGCCTGGTTTGCCTGAGTAATGCTGGCAGTTTTGGCCGCCCAGGCGGCGGCGCTGGCGGCGTCGCTGGCAGTCCAAGCAATCCAAGAATCGTTTTTGTTTAGTTTTGCTTCGGTTGTTCTTGCGGCAGCTTCCGCCGCGTTTTTAGCGGCGGCAGCGCCATAGGCTGCTGCTGCGGTATAATTCATGAGGTGGTCTTTTTGTAAATTCCATCCTGCGGCACAAGCGTCGAGAGCATAAAAAACATTATATAAATGCTGTTGCTGCTTCTCTTGTTCCCAATAACAAAAAGACCTCCCCACACTCAAAATAGGCAAAGCCCTGAGTGCGCTTAACCAAGCAAATAAACAAAGCTGCTCCCTATTCAGAAGCTGTAGCTGTTTTTCAATTTGTTCATGAAAACCCAAATCATCATCCCTCCTATATTATTCTAAACAAGCAGCGCTTTGGCCAATATCAGTTCTAAAAAATTTGCCCCGAAATTCTATTTTCTCCACCGCTTTATAGGCGCATTCGATAGCCTCTGGCAGTGAAGATGCTATAGCAGTTAAACCCAGCACACGCCCGCCGCCGGTGCAGAGGACGCCGTTTTTGAGCTTAGTGCCGGCGTGAAAGATTTGTGTTTGCCCGGTATCACCTATATTTATGGGGAAACCGGTTTCATATTTCTGAGGGTATCCGCCGGAAGCCAGCACCAGGCAACAAGTTTTTTGATCTTCACTGAATTTTACCTCTACCTCATGCAGCCGTTCCTCCGCCACTGCTTGCATGATGGAAAGCAGGTCGCTTTGCAGCAAGGGCAATACCGCTTGGGTTTCCGGGTCGCCGAAGCGGCAGTTATATTCGATTACGCGCGGGCCGCGCTGTGTGAGCATCAGCCCGAAATATAGACAACCCTTGAAAGGGCGCCTTTCAGACTGCATAGCCCGAATGGTGGGTAAATATATTTTTTCCATACACTCGGCGGCTATTGCTTCCGTATAGTATGGGTTGGGCGCCACCGCCCCCATGCCGCCGGTATTAAGTCCTAAATCGCCGTCCAGGGCACGTTTATGATCCATGGAGGAAACCATAGGCACTATGGTATGTCCGTCTGTAAAGGACAGCACCGAGACCTCCGGTCCGGAAAGGAATTCTTCTATCACCACGCGGCTACCGCTCTCGCCAAATACCCGCTCTTGCATGATGTTCACTAAATCGGCGCGCGCTTCTTCCTTAGATGCGGCTATCAGCACCCCCTTGCCCAAAGCCAAGCCATCCGCTTTAATGACCAGCGGATAATGGGGCGCGGCGTCGCAATATGCTATAGCTTCCTCCAAATCCTCAAAAACAGCGTAATCAGCCGTGGGTATGCCGTATTTTTTCATCAGCTCTTTGGCGAAAACTTTGCTGCCTTCGATGGCCGCCGCCTTCTTATCAGGCCCGAAGCAGGCTATGCCCGCTTCCTCCAATAAATCCACCGCACCCAGCACTAAGGGGTCATCCGGCGCTACCACCACGAAATCCACCTGTTTTTCCACGGCAAAATCCCGAATAGCCGTTATATCCGTAGCTTTTATCGGCACGCATTCGGCTAATTCCGCAATACCGCCATTGCCCGGCAGGGCATAAATATGCTCTACTTGTGGGTTTTCGCTTATTTTGGCGATAATGGCATGCTCGCGGCCACCACCGCCTACCACCAGTATTTTCATGCGAGCCTCCTTAACTTAAACTATCTCCTCTCTGACACTCTACGGTTGTCTCGCCCCTCTCGTTTACGAGGAGGGAAAGCCGTCTTCGACGGCTTTCGGGAGCCCATTCACTATCATTTCAATATCGCTTCTGCCCAGGAAAGCAAAAGCCACTTGGTATATTTTTTTGCCGCTTCCGCTATATTTTTCGTGATAACCCCTGTTTTTTATCTGTTGCATGCCTTCTTGCAGCGCCTTGCTAAAGAGTTTGGTTTTTTGCTCTGTTGGCGTGTCCGGCTGGCAATCCACATATTTAAACTCCATAACGTAGACTTTGTCCTCCAGCTCCAATACCGCGTCTACCCTGCCTTTGGCAGTAGATACTTCCGCCTCCATATCGAAACCCAAAATGCTCATCACCGCAAAAAAAATCGAATGATAATATGCTTCACGGTCTAGGTGCAGCTGATAAGGTATAGCGGCGAACAGTGATTTTAGCATGGTGAGCATGTTTTGTAGGTCTCCGTTTGCCAGCGCTTTTTTAACCTCCCGATAGGTAGTTTCCGCAAAGACCTCCCCTTTTTCTGTAAACACAGCTATTATATTCATATAGAGGGCTTCCCTTACCTCAAGGTTGGGTATTTTAAGCAGGTAGCTTTCGGTATCGCCGGGGATACGCGTTTCCTGTACCGTTAAATAGCCTGTCTGAAATAATAAAGGTTCGATTTCCATGTTGTTGATATCGAATATATCCAGCACTCTCTCGCTGATTTCCAGATTATTTAAGGCTAAAAATGATTCGGGCTTATTTTTGAGAAGCTTAAGCAAGAAGGCTGGCGTGCCGCTCATATACCAAAACCCGGCAAATCTTTTTTGTGTTAAAAAGCTCAACAGGGAAAAGGGGTTTAGCACCCTGGTGCTGCCGTCCCAAGAGTAACCATCGTACCAGGCCAATATTTTATCATGCAAATCGTCATACTGCTTAAAACGGGCCAGTGAGGTTAAATAATCTATATGTTCACCGAAATATCTGTTTAAATCCTCTATGGCAATTCCACATATATTAGCATACTCTTCTGTGAGGGTTATATCCAGCAGGTTATTCAGTTCGGAAAAAATAGAGGTTTTGGTGAATTTAGATACGCCGGTAATGAAGGTAAGCCTCAGGTGCGGATCCATCGATTTCAGTATGCCATAGAAACCCCGCAAGACCTGCCGGTTGGCTTCGGCGATTTCGATATTGGTGAGGTGGTCTAAGATGGGTTTGTCATATTCATCGATTAAAACTACTACCCGGTGCTGATACTTTTTATGCAAGGCTTCTATGAGGTTTTTGAAGATGTCGGAAGGGATTTCGGTCGTAATGCTTAAACCTTCGTCGGATACGCGCTTTTGTAGCGCGTTAGCCAGGGAGTTTTTCAGTATATCCGGGGTTTCGTTCGATATATTGCTCATGTCGAGCCGCAGCACCGGATGCTGGGTAAAAGAGTAATCTGTATCGTATAGGTAGAGCCCTTTGAACAGTTCTTTATCGCCGGAAAAAGCTTCGCCTACCGTATCCAGTAGGAGGGATTTTCCGAACCTGCGGGGGCGAGAAAGGAAATAATAACTCGCGGTGTTTATAAGCTCGTAAACATAGCGAGTTTTATCAACATAAACATAATCCCCTTCAATTATTTTACGGAAACTTTGTATGCCGAGCGGTAGTTTTTTCATTTTAATCACCCCTTTTTCTGAGTATTTATATTGCACTAATCTCCTGCAACAAGAAAGCTCATTTTCCAAATATTATGCACTGGGTTTTCTCATGCCTGATAGATAATCTGCCCTGTATTTAAAACGTATCGAACAAAACCGCTTTTATCTTCATTTGCATCAAGCAAATGTGGCTCAATATCAAAACTGATATTATGGCGTAAACGCCATAATTTTGCAGACGCTTCAAGCCAATCGCCTGTAAAACCATTAAAAACAATGCCAACATCAATATCACTATCTTCATGCGGAACACCATTTATATACGAACCGAACAAAACAATAGCATACGGCGAAAACTCCTTCTTTACAGCATCTGAGTAACTTTCAACAATACTTATAACTGTTCCTTTATCCAACATAGAAGTTCCTCCGTTTCTACAAGAATACTTTTGCATTTTTCGTGTGTCAGCATTTCTAATAAGTATTTTTTATATTCGGGGTAACGGGCTTCAATATTGAGCGGGTTCAAATATTCAATAAACGTCTTCTGTTCATCTGTCATTTTATCAAATAGCTTTGAACGATCAGCAAGTTTTCCGAGATCATGGATTTTTGGCGGAACTTCACCCTCGGCACAATCGCGGGAAATCACCGCCTTCAAAGCTTTCTCAATAGCCTGATGGCACATAAAGCCAACATAAAGGAAGCGTCCGCCTTTTAGCATAACATTTGCCGAAACAAGGTCATAATCTGCTAAATCAAGCCAGTATTCAACACGCTCATCCATTATAAATCACCTCATTCAATGATGAAACAGCCCCAAACCCGTAAAAGCCATAGCTATATCCAGTTTATCGCAGGCTTCTACTATTTTGTGGAAACTTTGTATACCGAGCGGTAGTTTTTTCATCTCAATCACCCCTTTAACTGAGCTTTTTTACGTTAATCTCCTGCAAATAGAAAGTTTAATTTCCACTCGCCGTTATCGTTACATGAGATGCACAAACGATATTCTATCGGTGATATTATGAACTTCTTCTGTATGTAGCCTTCTAACCCTGAAGGTATCCTTATTCTAACAAAGTCCTTGTCAGATAGACTCCAGAACTCGCTATCATATATAAACTGGACAATATTATAGCTCAAATAACCAATTACTGTGGAGTCAGCATCTTTTTTTTCGCATATTTTTACATCTTTTTCGATTATCGCAAAATTCTCATAAGGATCGAATTCATTAGGAAAATTAATATAAGTATACGGTGCGTAATAGCTTCTGGCTTCACTATTATAAGCGCCTCCCAATCTAAGTATTTTTTCCAGCACAGCCCATAATTCTGACTGCTCTGGTCTATTATCTAGATTCCAAAATTCATAAAAACCTTTTTTCCCCGCAGGCTCGCCAAAGCTAAATGTAATATTCTCATTAAGAAAGGCATCTAAAACAACTAAATCTTTTTTATAAACAGCATCCGTGAATTTTTGGAACACTGTACTAAATTCAGCATCAAAAGTATTCTCTTTTGGTGGATATAATTGATACTCCGTAGCAACAAGCATAACCTTTTCGGATATAGTTTCTTAGTTTTGTTTCGTCGCAGCCAAAAATTCGGCTTTCATATAGCCGGTTTGATTTTCATAGTTAACCAAATACCATTCATTATCCAAAAAATCCATGATTTCAACGGCTGCTCCCTGTGGAACGGTTAAAATTTTGGCAAAATCGGTGCCAGAACCCTCGCGAAGGTTCACATTTGCAGTTGTAAAATAAATTATCTGACTGTTTGTTGACGCAATAGGTTCAACGTCTCCAAGCCCTGTTTCGGTCTTTTGAGATAGATTATCATCCTCTGAAAATTAGCTCTCTTCTATTAGGATATTATCCACGCCATCGTTCTCAGGAGGTACAACATCAGTATTGTCTGTATCCTTCGAACATGCGGCAAGGACAGGGATGAGCAGTAAAATGAGGAGTATCGCCGCCACGAGTGGCAGAGCGTGTTTTTTCATACCGATGGCCTCCTTTTAAAGATAATCAGTCACAACGCCCCATGTGACACCACGTAAACTGCTTATATGACACCATATATGGTGTCACATTCTGTCCTCTGAATTATGAGCGAGCATTCAGGTGTAATACGCCTAAACGGTGATTAGTGATGAAACAGCCTCAACCCAGTAAAAGCCATCGCTATACCCAGCTTGTCGCAGGCTTCAATTACTTCCCCGTCGCGGATGGAGCCGCCGGGTTGGGCGATGTAGCGTACCCCGCTTTGGGCGGCGCGGTTTATGTTGTCGGCGAAGGGGAAGAAGGCGTCGCTGCCTAAGGCAACCCCGGTCATCTGTGATAGGAATTGTTGTTTCTGTTCTTCCAAAAGTACTTCAGGGCGCTCGCTGAAGAGATTTTGCCATATTCCTTCGGCCAGCACTTCCTGAGGCGTGCGGGAGATATAGCGGTCTATGGCGTTATCTTTTACCGGGCGGGGAGTTTCGGGCTTAAAGGGCAGGTTCAATACTTGTGGGTGTTGGCGCAACTGCCAGTTATCGGCTTTATCGCCAGCCAGACGGGTGCAATGTATGCGAGATTGCTGACCGGCACCTACGCCGATAGCCTGCCCATCTAAAGCATAGCATACGGAATTAGATTGGGTGTATTTTAATGTGATCAAAGCGATGATCAAATCACGCTTTGCCGTTGGCAACAGTTCCTTTAGCGCGGTTACTACATTTTGCAGCCAGCTCTCGTCGATACGCGCTTCATTACGACCCTCTTCGAAACTAACGCCGAATACCTGACGGCGCTCTTTTTGCGGGGGGCGGTAATCTGGGTTGATATCTACTATATTATAATTTCCTTTGCGCTTGTTTTTTAAAATTATAAGAGCTTCTTCTTCATAACCGGGAGCAATAATGCCATCCGAAACCTCCCGCGCTATTAGGCGAGCCGCTGAAACGTCGCAAGTATCGCTTAAGGCTATCCAATCGCCAAAGGAACAAAGGCGGTCGGCTCCGCGGGCGCGTGCATATGCAGAAGCTAAAGGTGAAAGTATTTCCTCGGCAGGTAATTGATAAGCTTTCTGTAAAACGGCGGATAAAGGCAGCCCCACCGCCGCCCCAGCCGGGCTTACATGTTTGAAAGAGGCGGCGGAAGGCAGTTTAAGGGTTTCTTTAAGTTCGCTTACCAGTTGCCAGGCGTTAAGAGCATCTAAAAAATTAATATAACCGGGATGGCCGTTTAGTATTTTAAGTGGCAATTCTCCCTCTTCCATAAAAATGCGTGCCGGGTATTGATTGGGGTTGGCGCCATATTTTAATAAGAATTCTTTCATGTATATACTCCTTTACGATATCAATGTCGCATTGCGGTATTTTGCTCTACGAAGTTATAAAACGGCTTAATGTGCGGGTTTTCATTTTTGAAAACTCCGCTAAATTTATATAACGCACATGTAGGGCTACGCGGTTTCTTTCATCCAGCGCTTCCCACAATTCATTTGTAAAACCGTCAATATCATCATTGGTAATAAGGCAAACCGGTTCGCCGCTAAAACAAGGCAGAGGATGGTTGTCGCCCATATAGGTATGAAGTATATGTCCTTCGCCGGGCTGGGGTTCTAAATAATTGTATAAAAAACGCAAACAATCGTCTCCGTTGCCTTTTTTTAGAATGCTTAACTTATACTGCGCACGTTTTGATTCTATAGAGAGAAGGCCGCTGATGCGTGGGGTAAAATGAGGAGAATCTGGCTCGTAGCAGCGGCTGTTCATTACTTGTTCGAAACTGCCGCCTTGATGCAATGTTTCGTAGATGGTATCTGTATGATCGCCATTGGTAACAATAACGCGATTATCGAGCACTCTTAAAGCGGTATAAATGATAAGCGAAGGGTCGGTAAGTTTTGTAATGTCGTGGGCATGTGTTTTAAGATTTGAATTTTCTTCTACGAAAACACGGTTACGGCTGTTTTCGCTGCGTCCCAAGAGGAAATAAGCCACTACGGCTGCATCTCCGCTTGGAGTAAGCCCCAATATTATACCTCGTCCGGGGTAGGGGTTAGGTTTAAGGTATTCTGTAACACTAAGCATATATTTACCTCCTAATAGATAAATTGTCTATCGATTTGCATAATTCTTCAACCGCATGGGGCAGTAATTGCCATTCGGCTTGTTCCATAATACGTTGCTGCAAAGTTTGTGGGGTATCGCCAGGCAGTACTAAAACGGCTTGTTGGGCGATGATTTCGCCGCCGTCGGCGATTTCATTTACATAATGTACGGTAGCGCCGGATATTTTTACCCCGCGCTTTAAAGCCGCCTCATGTACTTTTACGCCATAATAACCGGGCCCGCAAAAGGCAGGGATCAGAGAAGGGTGAATATTGATTATGCGTTTATCGTAGCAACGGGTGAAATCGGCGCTTAATATGGACATGAAACCGGCCAGCACAATTAGGTGGATTTTTTCTTTGTTCAACAAGTTCTGCAATTGAAACTCAAATTCCTGTTGGCCGCCTAAGGCTTTTTTATCCAGCAGGCAGGCTTTAACATGCGCTGCTTGGGCGCGTTTCAGAGCGAAAGCTTGCGCGCGGTCGGAAACAACCAGTACAACATGGCCGGAGCTGAGCAAGCCGCTTTTTTCCGCGTTCAGCAATGCCTGTAAGTTGCTGCCGCCGCCGGAAACCAGCACGGCTATGCGTTTTTTCAACATAACAGCACGCCTTCTTCTCCTTTTATGACTTCGCCAATAACATAAGCCTCTTCGCCTGTGGTTTGCAAAATATCGATAGCTTGCTTTGCATATTCGGCAGCCACAACTATCAGCATGCCGACGCCCATATTAAAAGTATTGAACATATCTCGTGAAGAAATATTTCCTTCTTTTTGCAATAAGGTAAAAATAGGAGGTATGCGTAAAGCCTGTTCCTCAATTTTCGCGCATAAGCCCTGTGGCAGGCAGCGCGGAATATTCTCATAGAAACCGCCGCCCGTGATATGGCACACCGCTTTCACCGGTAAAGCCATAGCCAGCTGCAACAATGGTTGTGCATATATTTTAGTGGGAGTGAGTAATGTTTCTCCTAAAGTGGCGCCCAATTCTTCCACATTTCGGTACAAATCGCAGTTTTGAACATCAAAAACTTGGCGTACCAGTGAAAAGCCGTTGGAATGCAGCCCGGAGGAGGGGAGGGCAATAAATACATCTTTGGCAGCTACCGCACTGCCATCGATTATTTTTTCTTTATCAACCATCCCTACGGCAAAACCGGCTAAGTCGTATTCATTATCAGCATAAAAACCGGGCATCTCGGCTGTTTCCCCGCCTATTAAAGCAGCCTTGGCCTGTACGCAACCTTCTGCTATTCCTGCCACTATAGCAGCGGAACGTTCCGGTTTGTTTTTACCCAAAGCCAGATAATCCAGAAAAAAAAGTGGTTTGGCGCCGCAACAAATAATATCGTTTACGCACATAGCCACGCAATCTATACCAACAGTATCATGCTTATCTAATAAAAAAGCCAATTTAAGCTTAGTGCCTACCCCATCTGTACCGGAAACCAGTACCGGTTGCTTAATACCATAAAGCTCCGGCGCAAAAAGCCCGCCAAAACCGCCTATGCCCGATACTACCTCCGGTGTTATGGTGCGCGCGATATGCGGCTTCATTAAATCAACCGCCGTGTAACCGGCGGTAATATCCACACCGGCTTTTTTATAAGCTTCACTATAACTCTTCACAGCAATCTCCTTATCCTTATCCTTCAAATTGTTTTCGCCACGCGAAAACATTCCCCCACTCTCCACTCTCCGCTCACAAAGCTACTGTATAGGCTTTTCCAGCCAGCTCTTGTTTTTGGCTTCGGTTATATCTAATGGGTATTGACCGGTAAAGCAAGCGGTACAAAAACCTGCTGTATAGTTTGGCGTTAGATTTGGCAGATCTTCTAAGCGCAGATACCCCAGGGTATCGACGCCGAGAATCTGCGCAATTTCTTCTACACTATATTTGCAGGCAATGAGTTTATCTTGAGAATCGATATCTGTACCAAAATAGCAAGGATAGAGAAATGGTGGGGCGGATATACGCATATGCAGCTCCTTTGCCCCGGCTTCTCGCAGCAAGTTAACTAAGCGGGCGCTGGTGGTACCGCGTACTATAGAGTCGTCTACCAATATCACTCGCTTTCCTTCAAGGGTAGCGCGTAGCGCATTTAGTTTAATGCGTACCGCATCGTTTCTTTGCTCTTGGGTGTTTTGGATAAATGTACGCCCAATATATTTATTTTTTATTAAGCCCACCCCATAAGGAATGGCGGATTCCTTAGAATAGCCTATGGCTGCATCGATGCCGCTATCCGGCACGCCAATTACCACGTCGGCCGGTACAGGGTAGGTTTTAGCCAGTAATGCCCCGGCTTGCTGCCTCGCCAAATGCACGGAATTGCCGTCCAAAACAGAATCGGGCCGGGCAAAATATATATATTCGAAAACACATAGGGCTTTAGAGCCTTTCTGACAATGCTCGGTATAGGAAGAAGGACCGTGTTCATCTATCACTATTACTTCGCCGGGCTCAATATCTCTAATAAAGCGCGCGCCAACCGCATCTAAGGCACAGCTTTCCGAAGCCAGCACATAAGAATCGTCGCGTAAGCCCAAACATAAGGGGCGGATGCCTAAAGGGTCGCGGGCGCCAATTAATTTGCGTGGAGACATCAATACCAGAGAATATGCGCCTTTTAACACAGCCATCGCTTTTAATAAGCCCTGTTCAATAGAAGTACTGGTTAAGCGCTGCTTGATTATATGATAAGCGATAACTTCGGCATCGCTGGTGGTATGGAAAATAGAACCCGCTAATTCTAATTCTTTGCGCAGGGAAGCCATATTTGTGAGGCTGCCATTATGGGCCAAAGCCAGTGAGCCCTTGATATGATTGATGGTAAGAGGCTGGGCATTGCGCCGATTACCGGTAGCCGCCGTGCCGTAGCGTACATGCCCTATGGCGATATTGCCTTGCCCCAGTTCGTAAAGGGTTTTGTGTGCGAATACCTCATTTACTAAACCCAGATCACGATGACTACGCATTATCCCGGCTTTGTTTACCACTATACCGCAGCTCTCCTGACCACGATGCTGCAAGGCGAACAGAGCATAGTAGGTATCCTGCACTATGCCGCTTGTTTTTAAGCTGTAAATGCCGAACACGCCGCATTCCTCACGCAGTTTTGTCATTTCCTGTTCCCCCAAAAACGTTCTTTCAACCGAAATAGGTTGTATCTTTTTTGAGCTTTATCGTTTTCGCGTCGCGAAAACACACCTCAACTCAAGACTCAAGACTCAACACTTGGGCTGCGCAGAAGCCCACTATAGTTGTTTCTGTAATTCCTCAACTCAAGACTCACAACTCAAGACTCAACACTTGGGCTGCGCAGCAGCCCACTATAGCCTTTCCTGTAATTCCGCGTCTTTTTTCAATACATTTTCGCTCATCGAACGGCGCAGGGCCGCCAGTTTTCCTGCCAGCTCTACGTCTTCTACAGCAATTATTTGGGCAGCCAGCATAGCCGCGTTATAAGAGCCGTCTATGGCTACAGTGGCTACAGGTAATCCTTGAGGCATTTGTACTGTAGAGAGCAGGGCATCCAGCCCATCTAAGGTGGAGGATTTGATGGGTATGCCGATAACCGGCAAGGTGGTGGCGGCGGCGATAGCCCCGGCTAAGTGAGCAGCCTTGCCTGCCGCGGCGATGATAACGCCGAAGCCATTATCCTTGGCAGTGGCAGCGAAGGACGATGTTTCCTGAGGAGTGCGGTGAGCTGAATAGACATGGGCTTCAAATGGTATAGACAATTCCTTCAAGAGGTCGACTGCGGGTTGCACGGCGTTTAAATCACTGATACTTCCCATAATAACGGCGGTTTTTTTCATTTTTATCACCTTATCCTATCAAATGTAGTAAATAATAGCTTTGTTGTAAGCAATTCTGTCACCTCTGGAACATATTGATACTTAACATGAAACACTTGCATATCATACCACAATATATGGTGGTTAGTCAACCAAGAATTTTTATCAATGATCTTAAGAAAACCGGCGCTGGGCTCGGTCTTGCTATTGAAACGGTTAGTGCAGTCAATAGCCTGGCACTACAAAAGCTCTTGACATATTAAAATATTTAGGATAAAATAAAATACACTTTATATTATCCTAAATTATTCACCTATAACATTGCGAATATGGGCTTACCCGTATTGGAGGTTGTGTTATGGAATATATTTGTCGTAGTTTGGAGCGCAAATTTACCCATATGAGCGGATTTTTTAAAGCCGTCCTTGTTACCGGCGCAAGGCAAGTGGGCAAAACCACTATGCTCAGGCATTTGGCTGAAGGCCAGAATAGAAATTATGTTACTTTAGATAACCTCTTGGCGCGGAATTTAGCAAAATACGATCCCGTTTTGTTCTTTCAAACCTATAAACCGCCCATTATTATAGACGAGGTACAGTATGCCCCAGAACTATTCAGCCAGATCAAAATTATCTGCGATGAAAGCGAAGAAGCCGGCTTGTTTTGGCTAACAGGTTCACAGCATTTCAGCCTGATGAAAAATATCTGTGAAACACTTGCGGGCAGAATCGGCATATTGGCACTATATAGCTTATCTTATAATGAAAAACAGGGGATTTTTTTCGAGGGTGATTTAGATTTTTCCCTGCCATGTTTGCAGGCGCGACAATCTCTGACCCCCAAAAATGATGTGATCCGCGTTTTTGAGCATATTTGGCGCGGCGGTATGCCGCAAATTCTACATGCAGACGCCGAGCAGAGATTAGAGTACTTCAATGCTTATATAACCACGTATCTCATGCGTGATGTGGCGGAATTAGGCGGTATTGCGGATACATTGCGCTTTTCAAAATTTCTGATAGCTTGCGCGGCTCTTATATCGCAACAAGTTAATTATAAAACACTTGCGGACGCGGCGGAAATTACGCAGCCTACGGCAAAAGAATGGCTTGGGCTTTTGGAGGGAATGGGAATAGTTTATCTGCTAAAGCCATTCTCAAGCAAAGCGCTAAAGCGGCTGGCAAAAACGCCTAAGTTATATTTTTATGACACCGGTTTAGCAGCTCATTTATCTATGTGGTTAACGCGAGACACCCTCATGAACGGAGCCGCCAGTGGTCATTACTTTGAAAATTTTGTGGTTGGGGAATTGCTGAAAAGCTATGCCTATTCCCAAAACACAGCAAATATGACCTATTACCGGGATGCCAACGCCAAGGAAATAGATTTATTTATCGAAGTGTTGGGCTCTATCCACCCCTTAGAAATCAAAAAATCCGCGAATCCTAATAATCGCGAAGTCAAGAAATTCAGTTTGCTGGATAAAGCATCACTAGAGCAGGGCTGTGGCGGTATTATATGTATGTGCGAAGAAGTTATACCGATCGATTCAAAAAACTGCTTTATCCCAGGCAATCTAATTTAATCTCATCTCATCTCATCACATAGGGCGGTCATCATATCATGCCCAAGTGCTCAAGCAGAATTTTTAGCCCTATCAGCGCTAAGATGAGCCCGCCGACGAGTTCCGCCTTGGCTTTGAATTTTACGCCAAAGGCATGGCCGATATTTACGCCCAGTACAGATAGGCTAAATGTGGTGAGGCCGATAAAGCATACCGCCGGTAGGATATTTACCTGAAGAAAAGCGAAGGATACGCCTACAGCCAGCGCGTCTATGCTGGTTGCGACAGCCAAAGGCAGCATTTGTTTTGGGCTGAGTGAGGCTTCCTTATCCTGATAACTCTCTTTTTTGAAACTATCCCAAACCATCTTGCCGCCTAAAAAAGTGAGTAACCCAAAAGCGACCCAGTGATCATAAGCGATGATCTTAGCGGCAAACTGCCGAGCCACCAGATAGCCGACAAGGGGCATAATAGCCTGAAGAGAGCCAAAGTATAAGCCGGGTATGAGGGCTTTTTTCAGCGTTACCCGCGGCATGCCAAGTCCGGCGCACACCGACACGGCAAAAGCGTCTATAGAAAGCGCTATAGCCAGCAAAAAGAGTTCAAACAGACTCATGGTCGTTCGGAAATACCTTGACCACGATCCGTATGGCGGCATAAATCACCGTCAGAGCCGCAAACACACCTATCAGGCCATACAACATTATATGCAGGGATTGCATAACTGTGTTTTCAATCATTTACTACCTCGCATTATAACTATTAACTTTAGAGTGAACCTACTAAAGCTAGCACTATACCGCCGGCTATGGCGGACGCTACTTGTCCTGCTACATTAGCAGAAACAGCCGACATGAGCAGAAAGTTTTGCGGGTCTTCGCTTACTCCCATTTTTTGTATAGTACGGGCCGACATAGGAAAAGCGGATATGCCAGCCGCGCCTACCATGGGGTTGATTTTATCTTTGGTAAAAAGGTTCAAAAGCTTAACAAATAGCACCCCGCCTGCCGTATCGAAAACAAAAGCGGCTAAGCCCAGCAGCAATATGAGTAGGGTCAAGGGCTGCAGGAATTGCTCATAACGCATAGTTGAACCTATGGTTATACCCAGCAATAGTGTTACCAGGCTGGCCAGCTCATTTTGGGCGGCTTTGGATAATCTTTCCATCACGCCGCTTTCCCGAACTAAGTTGCCGAACATTAAAAGCCCTACCAAAGGCACGCAGATGGGGGCTAATATGCCGGAGATTACGGTTACTATTATAGGAAAGAGTATCAATGTTGTTTTTGAAATATATTTATCTGAATATTCCATGCGTATCAGCCGCTCTTGTTTGCTGGTAAGCAGTTTTATAATGGGCGGCTGAATGATGGGGACCAAGGCCATATAAGAGTAGGCCGCTACCGAAATCGGCCCCAGCAAATGTGGTGCGAACTTGGCGGCTACAAATATAGATGTTGGCCCGTCCGCAGCGCCAATTATACTAATGGCAGCCGCGCTTTTTAAATCTATGCCCAAGATTGGAAAAATTTTGCCGATCAGTACTACCGTTACGATGGTGGCAAATATTCCAAACTGCGCCGCTGCGCCCAAAAAGATCATTCGGGGGTTTTTTAAAAGCGGCGAAAAATCTATCATTGCGCCTACAGCTATGAAGATCAGTAAGGGGAAAACTTCTGTAAGAATGCCGCTGTTATAGAATATTTGCAAAATCCCCGCAAAGCCCTGATATTCCCATACTGCCGAGAGCGGCAGATTAACCAAAATAGCCCCAAAACCAATAGGCAACAGCAGCATGGGTTCGTAATCTTTTTTTATGGCTAAAAAAATGAGTAAACCGCCTATGCCATACATAATAAAGGATTGCCAGTTTAAATTGAAAAAGCCCTCGAATAGTACTCCCACTGCCAAACCTCCGCATAGCAAAATGGTGCAAAAAAACTTTTGTTTGTTTATTGCTAAACAAACAAAAGTCTCATATTGTTTTGCAATAAATAAATGATAAAACGAAGCAGACTTTTATATGTATCTGCATTATCCGTCTTCTTTAAGTTTAGCGATCAGTTCGCTTATTACACGTTTAGCTTCTTCATAAGGAACTTGGCAAGTACCAACTTTACGGTGCCCGCCACCGCCATAGGTAAGCAAAAGGCTGCCCACATCTGTTTTGGAAGTACGGTTGATCACGCTATGCCCCATAGCTATGGGGCAGTTTTGTTTAGCGCGCCCATCAATTATCCATAAAGAAATATTTTGTTCCGGGAAGAGGCTATATACTAAAAAGCGGTTGCCGGCATTAATGGTTTCTACACCGCGCAGGTCTGTTATAATAACATTTTGGTCTATGGTAGTATATTTTTTCAACATCTCGCGAAAAAGCGCATCTTGTTCAAAATAAAGCTCCGACCGCTCTTTAACATCGGGGTTTGCTAAAATACCCTCTATGCTTTGGCTACGGCAGGCATCTATTAAGTGCCCCATCAATTCGTAATTGCTAATGCGAAAATTGCGAAAACGCCCCAAACCTGTACGGGGATCCATAATAAAGCCCAGTAAAATCCAGCCGGTAGGATTAAGGATTTCTTCTATGGATAATCTGGCTGAATCAACTTTATCTACCGCTTCTACCATGGGCTCCATATGCGGAAGCCGGTTATGGCATTTAAAATAAGTGTAAATGACGCGCGCAGTGCTGTCTGCCGGATAGGTATCTCCTTCAAACTCGCAGACTTCTTTTAAGCGCTCTATTTCACTGCTATGATGGTCAAACCACATTTTGCATCCGGGGGCAAAAGGTATATTGGCTAATACATCATTTTCATTAACTTCTATTAATCCATCTTGTATATCCTTAGGGTGGACAAATTTCCAGTTGTCGATAATACCTAATTCTTTAAGTAAAGCCGCACATGCCAACCCGTCGAAATCAGATCTGGTCAACAATCGCATTAAATATACCACCCTTCAAAAATAGTCGCTTTATGACATCATAATAACATATTGTTGGCAAGATGAAAAGCCTTAATTTTGTAAAAAGATAAGATTAAGAAAAAAAAGAAATCTGCCAGGAACCTGGGAAACCTTACCGCACTATTTATCTTGAAAAGGCTATATAAAGTTGCTATAATAAATTGCATGGTAAAAATGATTGGAGGATATTAATTTGAACGCGTTCAACCTGGATTTAGAATCTCTTATTTATAGATTACCCGCAATTATACTGGCTTTAACGATACATGAATATGCACATGGACGTGTAGCTTATGCTTTTGGCGACCCTACGGCAAAAGATGCGGGGCGCCTTAGTTTTAATCCTTTGCGTCATTTAGATATAGTTGGTACCTTGGCCTTGATCTTTTTAGGTTTTGGCTGGGCTAAACCGGTACCGGTGAATCCTTATTATTTTCAGGGGAATCGTGCTAAAAAAATTATGTGGGTTTCTTGGGCCGGTCCTTTAAGTAATATTTTGCAGGCACTGGTAGTTGCGGCGCTGCTTTGTGTGTCTTTGCTGGTGTTTTTTAGCTTTATGCCCAATAGCGGCGCAATAGGGATGTGGGTTATACGCTTTTTGGATTTTTTGATTTATATCAATTTAGTTTTAGCCATATTCAATCTTATACCCATACCGCCATTAGACGGTTCGAAAATATTGGCCGGTTTATTGCCGGAACGTTATATGAATATTGTTTTTGCTTTGGAACGTTATGGTTTTCTTATTCTTGTTATTGCCATGTACCTGGGTTTGTTTTCTATGGTCATCTCGCCTTTAGTTAATGCTTCATACAACGCTTTAATGAGCTTGGTTTATGGTGTTTTTGCTTTATTACTAAAGCTGTTTGGCATATAAAATTCTAGCCAGAAAGGATATTGTATGGAAAATAAAAAAGAATGCGTTTTAAGCGGGATGCGGCCAACCGGGCGCCTGCATTTGGGGCATTACAGTGTACTAGAAAACTGGATAGCTTTAAGTAAGAATTATGAAGCTTATTTTTTCACTGCCGACTGGCATGCAATAACCACCCAGTTCGACGATACCGGCGATATTCGCGAGAACAAACGCCAGGTGGTTATA
>WRKD01000214.1 GCA_009778255.1 Bacillota bacterium | reverse complement strand
CAAGTCCGCAATGACGGGGATATTTAGGTAATTAGTCTCATTTTGATCATTTTGTTAGTGTTTATTCTGGTTTCTAGAGGTGCCCATTAATCGTTTTCGCTTCGCGAAAACAACCTATATTCTAAATACTCGATACTCGATACTTGCGGGCTTTAGCCCGCCTTAGTTTATAGATTTAAGCATATCTTATGCTGCTGTGAATTGCGATCTGTAACCGAAACAACTTCCATGGGCAAGCCATAAATAGCTTCCAGCGAGTAATCTGTAAGAATATCTGCCGGCGCACCATAGCCGAATTGATAACCGTCACGCATCAACAAGACTTTATGAGCCAAAGAAAAAGGCTGCGAGGGGCTATGGGTGGTGAACAATACAGTTTTGCTTTTTGCTACTAAAAAGTGCATTGCTTCGGCAATCAGTTGTTGATTGGCAAAATCTAAACTAGCCGTAGGTTCATCCATCAGCAAAACACATGTTTCTTGGCAAAGAGCCCGGGCAATTAACACCAATTGGCGCTGGCCGCCGGAAAGCATATTATAAAAAGACCCTGCTAAATGAGGTATTCTTAACCTTTCTAGGCATTCGAAAGCTGCTATAGTATCTACTTTGGTAGGCGAGGCTAAGGGGTTAATATGGCAGGTACGCGCCATGGTTACCATTTCCAATACCGTATAGGGAAACTGCATACGGTCGTTTTGAGGTATATAAGAAAAACTCTTAGCAAATGCTTTTCTACTCATGGTGTCTATATCAATATGTCGGTAATATGCTTTTCCGCCTGTTCGGTTTATGAAACGTAGTAATAACCGTAATAAGGTCGATTTACCACAGCCATTTGGTCCTAATACCGCTAGAGTTTCCCCCGCGTTGATAGTAAACGAAACGCCATGCACAATTTCGCGGCCACCATAGCCTCCGCATATATTTTCAACAATTAATTGCTTATTATCTGCGCATACCATATTATACCGGCTTTCTTTTTACTAAGAGCATGATGAAAAAAGGAGCACCGAACAAAGCAGTTAAAGCTCCGACCGGTATTTCCATAACGCTAAGCGAACGTGCTAAATTATCTACCATCAATAAAAAACAACCGCCTAATAAAGCGGCAACCGGCAGCATTCGCCGATGATCTGCGCCTGCCAGCCCACGCGCCACATGTGGAAGCATTAAACCGATCCACCCAATTTGCCCTCCTAAGCAAGTGGCAGCTGAACAAATGATTGTGGCAAGCATGATCACCAGCAAACGGTAAAAATTGGGATTTATGCCAACAGAAAGAGCATTTTCATCATCTAGAGTCAATAAATTTAATTTCCAACGTAATAAGTAAATCAATATGCACCCCAATAGAATGGGAACCATGCTAAAAGCCAGGGAGTTAGCATTAACTTTGGCTAAGCTGCCCATGGTCCAATATACAATAGATGGCAAAGTATTATTTGCATCGGCTATATATTTGATAAAGGTAAGCAAAGACAGAGCTAATGCGCTCATCATAGAGCCAGACAGTACCAAGCTTATATCGCGGTCAAAACGAGCCCGGCTACCGATAAAGAAAGCGATAGCAACTGTAATAATACCGCCACAAAAGGCCAGCAATTGTATCATAAATGTGTTGAGCCCCAGCAACAAGGCTAAAGCTGCTCCCAGGCTCGCACCCTGAGTAACGCCAATTATATTTTCGGAAACCAGCGGGTTTTTAAAAGCGCTTTGATAAGCCGAACCGGCAACTGCCAAACCTGCGCCTACTATAAATGCGGCTATAATGCGGGGCAGACGGATGTTTTTAATAATAATAGACACATTATCGGCTACCGCGCCTGCTCCTTTGAAAAAAAAGAGAAATATGTCATGTGTGCCAAGACCATAAAAGCCAATATTGAGCGAGATAATTAGCAGAAGCAAACTCAATACTATTAAAAAAGGTAGAAGAAAAGGGTGCTTCCCAAATTCATTGATATTTTTATGCGCCAATTTGTTTACCTGCCTTATCGATATCCGCGAACAAATATATCCAAATATAAAGATACTCTAAAAAAGCCAATATGTCAAGTAAATAGTTAAGGGCGCCCTTAAGCTTGACAACTAATTGAAAAGCAGTTATAATATCGTTATATCTACGAATATATAACGATAGAGGAGGGCGTATGAATAGAAAAAATAAGAGTGCTCTGTTTTTTTTGCTTTTGATGTTTGTTGTATGCTGCATATGCGGATGCGCAGATAATAAAGACAACTCGCCAGAGCTGCCGCAACTTCAACGTAGCATTACCGATATGGCTGGCCGTAACGTTATCATTCCTAATAAAATAGAAAAAGGATTAGGTACGGAAGCCAGAGCCAGCTTTTTACTTTATACCATGGATACAGATACTCTGATAGGTTTTAATTATGATTTTAATGATATGGAAAAAGCCTTTATAGTGCCGCAATGCTACGATTTACCTTCTTTTGGCCAAGGAGCAAACTTAAATCTGGAAATGATCGTTGCTGCCGCGCCCGATTTATTGATTGCTTATGGGCCATTAACAGATTCTTTTATTTCCGCTGCGCAAGAATTGCAAATACAAACAGAAATACCATGTATAATATTAGATGGCTCAATGCTAAAAATTCCTCAAGTATATCGTTTTCTGGGAGAAATTTTCGCTAAAGAACAAAGAGGCGAAGAATTAGCCAAGTATGCGGAAAAAGCGCTGGATTTTGCCTCAGCAATTAATGTTGTGGAAGAAAAACGCCGGACAGTATATTATGGCAATGGTGTAGATAATTTAGAGACTGCTCCACAAGGTTCGTCTAATGCTGAATTGTTAGAGCTTACTCAGGCAATTAATGTTGCCGTTATTGAGGGAGAAATTACTTCGCGAATAAGTGTTAGCGCTGAGCAAATATTGGGTTGGAATCCGGAAATTATTCTGCTTAATGGCGAGCCTGGCCAAAGTATTTCTGCCACCGAGGCGGTGAATAGATTTTTAGCCGACAAGCGTTATCGCGATATACGTGCGGTGAAAAGCGGCACTGTTTATGCTATTCCGAAGTATCCATATAGCTGGTTTGACCGTCCCAATGGTCCAAATCGCTTAATTGGCATATATTGGCTGGCCAACTTGCTCTACCCAGAGGAATATTATATAGATATCAAAGCCAAAGCCCGTGAATTCTACTTAATGTTTTATCATATAAACCTTTCCGATGAACAGCTAACAGAGCTTCTTGGAGAATAGTGTTATAAAAGTATTACTCGCGCTCCAAAAGAATAACTCGACTTACTCAAATGTTTATGTTACAATAATTTGTGAGAATATACAATTTGATATAAGGAGATAAATTTTATGCAGTTGCGAGAATTGTACTATCCGCGCGGGGTGGCTGTTTGCGGCTCCGTTTCTCCCGGTAAACTTGGTGCGGTGCTTATCGGTCGTTTGGCAGAAGGCGGCTTCCCTCATATTTTTGCTGTTAACCCAAAGGCGCAGGGAAAGCAAGATATAAAAGGTTATAGCCGTATACAGGATATTCCCGCTACGGTGGATATGATAGTAGTAGCCTCTCCTGCGCCTACGGTAGCTTCGATATTAGAAGACGCGGGTCAAAAAGGGGTCAAGGCAGCGGTGATTATCAGTTCAGGCTTCGGAGAGGCTGGTCATCCAGAGCTGGAAGTGGAGATGAAAGCAGTTGCGCAGCGTTATGGCATTCGCTATATTGGGCCTAATTGCGCCGGTATGGTCAATACCCATCATAACTTACTGGCTACTTTGGAAGCCGCCCCCGCTACCGGGCAAGTTGCCTTAATCTCGCAAAGCGGCGCGGTGGGAGGTATGATTATGTCCCGCTCGCGGCAAGAGGGCTTGGGAATCGGCAAATTTGTCAGCTATGGCAATGGCAGCGATCTCTCGGAAATAGAATTACTGCTGTCTTTAAAAGATGATGCACAAACGAAGGTTATAGCCATGTATTTGGAGAACGTACGCCGGGGTCGCGAGTTTATGCAAGCCCTGGCTGCTGTTACCCGTGTTAAGCCGGTAATAATAGTAAAAAGCGGGCGCACCGGCAGCGGACAAAGAGCGGCGCTTTCCCATACCGGGTCATTAGCCGGAGCAGATGCAGTGTATAATGCGGCTTTCGCTACTGCCGGTGCTATTCGCGCCGAAAGCATAGACGATTTGTTCGATCTTTGTCAGGGCTTTACGTTTTTTCCGCCCATGCAAGGACGAAAAGTGGCTATAATCACCAATTCCGGCGGACCGGGGGTTATGGCTGCCGACCGCTGTGAAGAGGTTGGCCTTTCCCTTACGGAACCCTCCGGCGTTTTGCTGGATCAACTTAAAAGCTTTCTGCCGGCCCATGCCGGGCTTGCTAATCCACTCGATTTAACCGTAGAAGGCAATGATATTCAGTATGGAAAAGCCACTGCTGCAGCCCTGAAAGAATACGACGCCGCTATTGTCATTTATATTGGAACTTCTTATTTGCGGGCTTTGCCGGTGGCAATACAAACTGCCCAAACGGCAATTATAGCAGGTAAGCCAACTGCCTGCTGCTTCGAGATTGGCCTCGATATTGAAGAAGCCCACGCATATTTGCGTGAGCAAGGCTTACCTCTCTTTGCTTCCGGCGAACGCGCGGCGCGGGTTTTTAGTCAAATGGCGCTGTACCATAACTACCTAGCTCATCCTTGTGCTAGTATAGATCTGCCCCAGCCACAAAAGTTGGCTTTTACCTCATTAACAGAGCCGCAGGCTATGCAATTACTAGCCGCGCACGGCATAAAAACTCCCTCCTTTTACTTTGTTAAAGGGGAACAAGAAACCCTGGCTGCCTGTATGGAACTTGGTTTTCCCGTGGCTATTAAGATAGTTTCGCCGGATATTTTACATAAATCTGATGTAGGCGGAGTTAAATTGAATATAATTGATGAAGAAGGGGCTAGGGCTGCTTATCGTGAACTGGCGCGCATTGGCCGGGATGTAGATTTTCGCGGTGTGATCATCTATCCTATGCTGAGCAAAGGACGGGAGGTTATTATGGGCTTTACCCGCGATCCGCAGTTTGGGCCGGTAATCGCATTTGGGTTGGGCGGCATTTATACGGAAGTACTTAAAGACATCTGCTTAGGGTTGGCCCCTTTAAATAAAGAAGCGGCGCTTAAACTAATACAAAGCATCAAGAGCTTTCCTTTATTAGCCGGTGTACGAAAAGAAGCGCCCGCCGATTTAGAGTCGCTGGCTAATATGCTGGCTCAGTTTTCCGAACTGCCCTTTATCTATCCGCAATTAGCCGAAGCAGACCTCAACCCGGTTTTTGTATACGAGCAAGGTGTAATGGTTGCCGATGCCCGGCTTATTGTTGGTTGTTAATTAAGGGGCTTCTTTTAGCTGCAGTGAATTTGTTTTTATGCCAATAATGCAGTTTTTTATACTGTTGCTTGCTTAAACCATGCTGCAAAGCTTGTTGCATAAGATAATCTGGGCTGGGATAAATACCAAAAGACGCCCGGGTAGTTTTGGGCCAAATACGGTTATTACAAAAACGTAAAAGCGGTGGGTTTTGTTTGGCAATTTGCTCCACCAAGTCGAGATTACCGCCGGCGGCCAAGAATATGGCTTCGGCAAGTAAATCATCTTTAAGACGGCGCGCACGCGCCGTTTCGGCTAACAGTAATTCTGAAAGAGGCAGTATAGCCTCTGGCCCTTGTTGGCCCAATAGCCATACCAAACCGCTTAAAAAATAAGCGTCGCCGTCGCCTGCCTGATCCCTTGCCAATAAAGGTAAAAGAGGTTTTAGTTTGTTATCATATGGAAGCATATTAAGTGTATCTAAAAGCGCCAAACGCCAGTGATTTTGTTTTTCCCGCTTAAGTATTTCTACTAAAGGCAAAAATGCTTTTCCTTGTTTAAGACGGCCCAAAGCCAGTAAAACACGTAAACGTAATGAAAAATCGGCGCTGTTTGCCAAAGGCAAAAGCGCCGTATAAGCTTCCGGTTCACGGGCGGCATATTTCTCAATCAGCGGCAATAATGCCAATTGTTGTTCACATGTGCTGCTTAACAACAGTTCTCGCCACTTTGTAGGTAAAATATTTATTCCGTACATAAGCCGTTATTGTGGTTCATTGCATAACCAGCCTGCTACCCAACCTTCTTTGCCATCATCAAGGCGAACATTGTACCACACTTGCCCGGCGCTGTCGGTTTTTTGACCCAAATAAGTTAAAACTGCTTCCGCAGTTGCGCTGCCTACTTTAGAAGCCGTAGTTGAAGCTTCTGAACGCACATTAACACCATCGCCGGCTTTAACTTTTACGGTTTTTGGTGTAGCGGGGGTTGGGGTATTTGTGGTATTGGTTGTCGTAGACGAATCTCCGGGATTATCAAGTGGTTCGGCTACAACCGTAGAGTCAGCTTCGCCGCCGGAAAGGCTTAATATACGCATCTCTAACTCGTCCATTTGAGATTGCATTTCCGCCATCATTTCACCTACATATTTTTGCACATAGCTTTCGGTTACCAAGGCGCCTGGTGAATTGTTGGCTGCCTGAATAACCTGGCCAAAAACAAATCCCAATGCAGTGAATACTAAAGCTGCCACCACCAAGACCGCTATACCTGTTTTACTCATTCCAACACACTCCTCATCATTTAGTTATTGTCGCTTGCCCAGAGGTTTTTTACTCAATAAACCGCCTTTTTTATTGCCGCGTAATACTCCCAGTTTGTCTGCGCCGGTAAATATACCTATAGTCAAGACAATCAATACTATCATCGCTTGGGCGCTGGTAAGCAATGCTATAAGTACCGCAAACATGCCCATTACCGCGCTTATGGCATATATGCTCAATACTGTTTGGCGATGACTAAGGCCTAAAGTAAGCAAGCTATGATGTAAATGCCCCTTATCTGCTTGAAATATGGGTTTATGCAAGAATAGTCGGCGAATAATTGCAAAGAAAGTATCGAATACAGGTATGCCCATAATAATAAATGGAATAAAAATTGAAATAATAGTAGCACCTTTAGAAAGCCCCATAATAGCTAAAGCTCCCAAGGAAAAACCCAAGAATAACGAACCGCTATCCCCCATAAAAGTACGCGCGGGATAAAAATTATAGCGTAAAAAGCCGAAAGCCGCCGCCGCCAATACCGCTGCTAAAGCAGCTGTTTGCAGTTGCCCTTGTACATAACAAACTATAGTCATGGTCAGTGCGGCTATAGCGGAAACACCGGCGGAAAGACCATCTAAACCGTCGATAAGATTCACGGCATTAGAAATGCCGGTAAGCCAAAGTAGCGTAACCGGAATGGCAAAAATTCCCAAAGAAATCAAGCCGCCATCCGTAAAAGGGTTGGTAATAAATTGTACATAAAAGCCGCCCTTAATTAAAACCAATGAAGCTATGACTTGTCCTAAAAGCTTGATCATGGGCGAAAGACCGCGATAATCGTCTAGCCACCCAATAAACACTATAATGCTGCAAGCAATCAGGAATGTAGCTATTGCACGTGTATAGAAGCCTAATGCTAGAACTCCTAACACAAAAGCGCCATAAATGGCCACCCCACCCATGCGTGGAATAGCGCCCTCATGTACTTTACGTTCGTTGGGAAGATCGACCACATTCAGTTTACGCGCCACTTTAATAGCAAGTGGTGTAGCAATTAAAGCAACCGCTAAAGCTATAGTCACGCCCAGCCACAAGTGAGGCATTTTTACTTTCCTCCACCATAAAATTGAAGGATACGATTACCCTCTTCAATTCTCTCACTATTATAGTAGTTTTGTCAATAATTTTGTCATTTTTGGACAAATTTATTAAGAATTTTTTAAGAAACTAGCCTTAAACACTTAAAAGCTTAAACGCTATTGGGTTATGGGCGCAGCCCGCCTTGGTACATAATAATCTCTAAATCTTGGGGCATAGCCACATCTTCATTTCTTACCTGATTAAAAGTAATACCCTCGTAAGCAATAAGAAAATGTTCATCATTGGTGGGATCATTAAATTCAACTTGCAGTGGAAAACCGTGCTTGGTACTTACCCACAGTTTTTCGCCCAACCGGCTTTCCAGTATACGGCATATTTGTCCGTCTATACTTTCCGTTCCCACTACTTTATAATTGTGATAATCATTATCTAAATGATTTTTGGGAATATCTGGGTTGCCTTCTTCGAAGGTTTCCATCATGCCATAATTACCGGCAGACGGCGCATGAGAAACCAATATTAAATTCTCGCAATCAAAATACTCTATATTCTCTTCGCCATCTGTGAAGGAACTCACTATTTTCATCCAACCGTTGGCATACCAAGTTTGCACAAATACTTCTCCGTAAGAAGCGTATATAGTTTGCTCAAAATAATAGGAAGTGATTTTTGCTTTGTTTGCCATCAAGTCGTTTATGGTTGAAGCACGGCCCTGATCAATAAAGTCTTCCTCGGGTTGGGTTTTTGGTTCAGCTTCAGCTTCCAAACTTGGCTCAGTATCAATTGTCTCCGCCACAGCGGGCGTATGCGAATCCTGTTCAGTAATTCCCGGCTCCAAAATAATTTCTTGAGTAAGGGCGTCTTTTTTATGACCGTTACAGGAGGTTATAATTGTCATAACAGCAATCAGCAGTATGAATAAGAGTATTAGGGCAACATGAACTTTCTTCATAGATTTTCCTCCGCATACAGGCCACATTATATCGATTCACTATTAATCAATACTCAGCGTGAAGCGGTAATAATGCTTTTTGCTGCTTGCATAAAAATTTTTTGTAAAACTAAATAGATAAGCAATATAAAACTACGACAATAAAGTACCGTCTATATATATGATGGCAAAAACTGCTTTTTTGTTCCCTCATAATAAAAACATGATATCATCAAAATCGGGAAATTACAAGCTTCTATATATAAATATTATTACCGTTGAGGTATAAATATGGGGCTCAAGCATTTTTTAACAGAGGTTTTACCGGAAAGCGATAGTTTTGCCGCACAGGGGAAAGGCAGGTGGGGCTTATGGTCTTTTACCACTTTAGCAGCGCAGTTTTTCTTTCCACAACGTTATTGTTTAAACTGCGGTTCTATTTGTCTTAAACCGGGATTATGTGTGTCTTGTGCTGCTAAGGCGGCGGCTCTGCCTCGCTGCAAGATTTGCGCCTCTTTTGTTAAAACTGGCGGTCTATGTTCAAATTGCGAAAAAACGCGTCCGCTTTTTACACAAGCTCGCTCTGCCGTGCCTTATGAAGGTAAGCTACGCGATTATCTGCTAGAGTTCAAATACCTGGAAAAAACCTGGTTGCGCCGACCTTTAGCCGCATTATTAATGCAAGTTTATCAGCAATACTACCATAGCTTGCCATTTAGTATAATAACAGCAGTCCCTCTTTCTTCACATAAAAAAAAAGAACGTGGCTATAATCAAAGCGCCATGCTAACACAACTACTGGCTAAGGAGTACGGATTAAATTATCAAAAAAACCTTCTTAGGCGGGTATTAGATACGCCGCCCCTAGCTTCCTACAACGGCGAGCAGAGGCGTCTTATTCTAAAACAAGCCTTTGTCTCTCAAGAAGCGCAAGGACACACTGTACTACTGATCGACGACATATATACCAGCGGAGCCACTTTAAATGCCTGTTCCGCAGAATTGCTGGCTGCCGGGGCTAAGGAGGTATATGGTTTAACGGTAGCTGCATATGATGATAGGGGAAGTTGAATGATTTTTTCGCCCTTATATTAATATTATAGTTTTGCAGGAATTTGCTTTGGCAAGAGCAAATAATACAAAAATAGTATTTAGCTACAAGAAAGGGGAGAAGTATATGAATATTACCTATAAAGCCAGAAACATGGAAATAAGCAACTCCTTAAAAGATTATGCGGAAAAACGTTTATCTAAATTTGACAAACTGATTAGAGTTGAAGACGCCATAGTTAGTATGACTATGATCAAAGACCGCTACCGCCTGGAAGTAACGCTTCCTTATAACGGGATTATTATAAGGGGCGAGGAAGAGGGCTACGATTTATATACCAGTATCGATAGTGTAACTGCCAAATTGGAAAGCCAAATTCATAAATATCGTACGCGTTTGATTAAAAAAGGTCGCGGCGAGAGAATGGCGGCGCAGGAAGATATCCTAACTTATGTAGAAGATGATCAACCGGTCAAAGTTAAGCACTTTATTACTAAACCAATGGCGGTAGATGAAGCGATAATGCAGATGAACCTGTTAGGGCATGGCTTTTTCGTTTTTATCAACAGTGATGGGGGCAATACAGTAAATGTACTTTACCGTCGTAATGACGGCGATTATGGCTTATTGATGCCGGAAGTTTAATCGTTCTTTTATAGAAAACCCAATGAGCGCAGGATAAATACAAAAGCGAACATGGTTATGGAAGCAAAAGCTGTGCCCAGCACAATAGCTTGAGAAGTGAATTGATGATCCGCGCCCATTTGAAAAGCCATAGGAAAACAGGATACTGCCGGTGGTCCGGCGAACATGGCCAAAGTAACAGCCATTTGCACTTTATCAAAACCCAGGCGGATTGCTATGAAAACTGCGGCTAAAGGTATAATAATCAATTTGATTATCACAGAGATTAAGGCTAAACGTAGTTTTGTTCTTTCCGTTCGGAAATGAACGGATGCTCCTAAAGTAAAAAGAGCCAGGGGCATAGCCATATCGGACATATACCCAAAAGGCGCTTTCACTAATTGGGGGGGGTTAAAGTTAAGCAGCGAACAGATAATACCTAAAACAGCAGCAATAAGCAGAGGATTTCCAAATAGCTTTTTTAGCAGCATAGCAAAGCCGGCGCCTTGCTGATTGTTTTCACTTAATATCAATACAGCTAATATATTAAGCAGCGGAACCATAAAAATCAATAAGGCGGCTGTTTTGGTTAAACCCGGCTGACCTACCAGATTATAAATAAAAGGTAAACCTAACAATACAGTATTAGCATGAAAACTTGTTTGGATAAAAGCGCTGCTGACATAGATCTCTTTTACAAAGTATGGCGTAAATAAGCGTAGTATAACTGCTAGTATAAAAGTTCCGCCCACACAAAGTAGAGCAAGAGGCAAATCAAAATCGGCTTTAAAATCACTTTGCATAATATTTAAAAAAAGCAAGCAGGGAAGCGCAACATAAAAGCAGATTTTCGTTCCGGTATTAACAAAATCATCATCAATAAATTTTACTGTTTTTAAAACAAAACCTAATACTACGATTAAGAAAAGTGGAACCACCGCATTAAGGCTGAATAAAAGATCTGTCATAAACACCCTCCGTCAACTTTTATAATATGTATTTTGCAGCGGCAAAATGGTACGAAAAATGCCGTCACGATTATAATAAGCCGCCTGTACCGCCGCTGCCGTAGGAATAGCCGCTATCTCGCCCAAGCCTTTAGCTCCGCCAGCCGGCAGTGCATTATAAAGGCTTTTATTTTGTTTTTCAACGAATAGTGATATTATTTCCGGCGCCTCGGGCGCTGTCATTAAGCCCAAGTGGGCGAAGGAAACGCTGGGCGCGCCTTCTTGCAAACGTAAATCTTCCGAAAGCGCATAGCCCATGCTCATGAGTACGCCGCCTTCCACCTGTCCTTCCGCCATAAGGGGATTGATAATACGCCCGCTGTCATGTGCGGCAATTATGCGCTTCACAAAACCTGCCTTGTCTAATTCCGCTAGTTGAGCGGAATAACTGTAAGCTACATGGCTTACAGGATTAGGTTTATCTATACCTAAGGCATCGGTTAAAGCAGCATATTCACCATAAAATTCGCAACCTTCTACAGCCTTAAGCCCTCCTTTTGCTAAAGCTTCTTTTAGCTTAAAAGCAGCCCTGCGTGCTGCTTCTCCGGCAAACAAACTTTGGCGGGAAGCTGTGGTGTTACCGCAGTCGGGGCTGGTGGCAGTGTCGGGCGGCATAACAAATATCGTTTTTGGGGCAAGATCACAAACTTCGCAGATCATCTGCGTTAACACCGTAGCCAAACCCTGGCCAATACAGGCGCCGCTGCAATACACCCTTATTATACCACTTTCTACCTTCAATATACAACGGCCTACGTCATTAATACCCATGCCCAAGCCACTGTTTTTAAAGGCGCAAGCTAAACCGGCTTGAGGGTTAGCTAAATAATAAGGATAAATGGCCTCCAAAGCTTCTACCATGGCGCAATCTTCATCCGCTATTTGCCCATTGGACAAAATATCACCCGGCATTAAAACATTTTGTCGCCGTAATTGCCAGGGATCGAAGCCGGCTTGGTGAGCCAGCAAATTCAAATTAGCTTCGGCGGCAAAACAACTTTGCGCTACCCCGAAGCCACGAAAAGCGCCGCCGGGCGGATTATTAGTATAATAGGCGCGCCCCTCAATATCCACATTAGGAATACGGTAGGGGCCGCCCGCATGGGTACAGGCTCTTTGCAAAACCGGGCGCGAAAGCGAGGCATAAGCCCCCGCATCTGCCACTATACGTACTTTTATCGCAGTAATATTGCCAATTTCATCGCAAGCTGTAGTATAATCTATTTCCATAGCATGTCGTTTCGGATGCACCAGCATGCTTTCCCCACGGCTTAACGTCAACCGAACCGGCCTTTGTGTATAATAAGAAAGCAAAGCCGCATGATGCTGTACGCTCATATCTTCTTTACCGCCGAAACAGCCGCCTACCATAGCCGCGCGTACCCGCACCTTATGTAAAGGCAACCCCAACATGGCCGCTACTTCTTTGCGAGTTTGGTAAACACCCTGATCGCCGCTGATAATGCTTATACCTTCATCTTCCGACCAAGCCAAGGCTGTTTCCGGTTCGAGAAAAGCATGTTCGGTAGGGGGCAGGCTATAGTGCTGATGTACTACATGGGCAGCTTTTTCAATTTCTTGCTCTGCTGAGCCGCGCTTCAATACTTCTAAAGCTAATAAATTTCCTTCTTCATGTAGAGCAGGCGCTAGTTCATTATGTGCCTGAAGTGGGCTAAGTAGCGGTTCTAAAACATCATACTCCACTTTCACCAGGTCTTGGGCTTTTTGTAAAATAGCCTTATTTTCTGCCGCTATCAATACTAAAGCATCACCGCGAAAACGTGTGATCTCCCCCTCCCCAATTAAAACATCATAATCTTGCTTCAGGTGACCTATCTTTTTAGTCCCTACAATATCGTTAGCGGTCAGTATTGCCACCACACCCGGCAAAACAGCGGCTTGTTTAGTATGTATAGCTGCTATCCGCGCACGGGGATAAGCGCTACGCACCGCTCCCCCCCAAAGCATCTGGGGCAGATAATAATCTGCTGCATACATAGCTTTGCCCAAGGTTTTATCAATTGCATCTACGCGGGGCAAGGCGGCGCCCAGCGCCCCGATTGATTTTTGCAGCGCTTGTGGCATGCCCTCTCTCTTCCATTGGGCAGCTTGCAAAACCGCCTGTATTATTTTAATATAACCCGTACAACGGCATTTATTATATTTTAACGCTGCTTTTATTTCTAATTCTGTGGGGTCGGGGTTTTTATCTAAAAGAGCTTTAGCAGCCAATACCATGCCAGGAGTACAGAAACCGCATTGTACAGCACCTGCTTCGCTAAAAGCCCTAGCATATAATTCTTTTTCCGTATTCGTCAAACCTTCGGTGGTCAATATTTGTTTCCCTTCCAACCGGTTTATCTTAACTGTACAAGCTCGGCGCGCTTGATTGTTTACCAATACTGTACAAGCGCCGCAAGCTCCGGCAAAACAACCGTCTTTTACTGATGTTAAGTGCAGGGTATCTCTAAGAAAGCTAAGCAAATCATTATTTTGTTCGCATTTGTATATTTGTCCGTTGACAAAAAAACTGCTCATGACTTTTTCCCCCCGTTATTTTTTTTTTGAGCCGTATTATCGCCTTTACCATTTCTTTATTATTATTCGAACAAAATCGCTGTTTGTTTTAAACCAAATCCTTTTTATGCTCTGTTACGGGCAAAAAAAACTCAAGTATTTATGCCGAAATACCGACTATATGTTGAAGAAGGGCAAAATTTTGAAAGGAAGCTAATCTTATGGATCTAGCTACTATAGTTGGAATCATATTGGCGTTTGTTGGCGTTTTCGTAGGTATGATCATGAAGGGCGTCAGCCCTTCGGCGCTGGTTGTTCCGGCTGCAATACTTATTATCTTTGTCGGCACTTTTGGCGCGGTAGGTATTGCTAGCCCGGGAAGAAACCTAAAAAACGTACCCAAGATGTTTGGGGTTATTTTTGGTAATAAAAAGCATACCACCAATGAGGAAGCAATAGAGCAGTTGATAAAATTTGCCGAAATAGCCAGGCGCGAGGGTTTGTTGGCTTTAGAAAAACTGACCAATGAAATTCAAGATACTTTTTTAAAGCGTGGCGTGATCATGATCAATGACGGTGTAAGCGCAGAATTCATAGAAGAAGCCCTCTTGGAAGATATTTACGCTACAGAGGAACGTCATGCAGCTAATGCACAGGTATTTACACAAGCCGGTACTTATGCGCCCACCCTGGGGGTTTTAGGGGCTGTGGTAGGCTTGATTGCGGCTTTAGGGCATATCGATGATATCGAATTATTGGGGCATGCCATTGCCGCAGCATTTGTAGCTACGGTTTTTGGTATATTCACCGGTTATGTATTATGGCATCCTTTTGCCAATAAATTAAAACAAAAATCTAAAATAGAAATGGAAACCCGCTACCTTATTATTAAAGGACTGGTAGCTATGCAAAATGGAGAGAATCCTCGCATTTTGAAAGAAAAGCTCTTATCCTATTTATCTGTTGGAGAACGTAATAAGATGAGCAGCGGGGGTGGCGGCGAGTGAGCAAAAAAAAGAAGCATGATGAAGGTCACATCGACGAAAGCTGGCTTATACCCTATGCAGACGTTCTGACCTTATTATTAGCCTTGTTTATCGTGCTCTTCTGTTCCAGCAGCCTGGATGTAGATAAATATAAACAGATCATGCGAGCTTTTGCTAAAGAATTCAATGTTACACAAACTACCGATGCTACAGGAAGCGGCGATTTTTTACCGGATGCCATGGAGAATTTGGTAATACCTTCTACCCCGGATGATAATGAAGAAGAAAACGGCGGCGGAGAAGGTACCGGCGAGGGTACACAAATAGCGCGTCTGTTCGACAGCCTTTCCGGCTATATTCATGGCAATGATTTGGAAGAAGAAATGCAGGTAAAAATTGTAGGAGATTCCCTGCTTATCACCTTAACCAGCGATATTTGGTTTCCCTCCGGCAGCGCCGTTATCAGTGCGGCTCAACAAGAAACAGCTTTAAAAATGACCGAAATGATCGCTGCCAGTCAATCTGAAGAAGAGCCTTTGCATATAGTAATAACCGGACACACCGATGATGTGCCAATGCATACCGCGCAATTTCCCTCGAATTGGTATCTTTCCGCTATACGGGCTGTGAATTTTATGGAGGTCATGCTGGACGACGGGCGGCTCGATCCCCGTATGTTCAGCGCCCGCGGTTACGGTGAATTTGAGCCTATCGATAATAATGATACCCTGGAAGGCCGGCTGCATAACAGGCGTGTGGAAGTGTTGATCTCTTTGGATATCCCTCTGGAGAGTCAGCAATAATTGGGCGCTTTAGTTAAACGAAAAGCTATTTTGCAAACAGTGAAGCAGCCGGCTAAAAGCTGCTTCACTGTTTTTGGTAAATAATGGAATAGCTGCTTAAAAAGCGCGCTCGTTAATGTGGGCTGTGTAATAGCCTATTATTCAGCTTCGGCCGATTCTGTAAGGTCAAGCGTTTTTATTCCAACCTGCTTGACCATTTTTTCATCTGCTTCCAGCACTGTGAACACAATCTGTTCGTAGCGGAAAGTTTCACCTGTTTGCGGAATTTTATCTAGCTGCTCTATCATCCAGCCGCCCAAAGTAATAGCGTTATAATCCATATGTAAAGTATCGATGCCTAATTCTTCAAATACGTCTTCCATATTAGCGTCTCCGCTGGCGCAATAAGCACCGGCGCCGGTTTGTACTATTGGTTCTATAACTTCATCATGCTCATCCCAAATTTCGCCAACCAGTTCTTCCAGAATATCTTCTAGCGTTACTATACCTTCGGTACCGCCAAATTCATCAATAACAACGGCTAAATGCAGTTTTTCTCTTTGCAAAGAACGCAATAAAGTAGATATTTTCATGCTGGGGCTGGCATAAAGCGCTTTTTTGACAATAGGCTTGATTTCGGAGCGCCCATAATGCATCTCGGCTAGGAAATCTTTTTCGTGTATAACTCCGATAATACTATCGATGGAGTTATGATAAACCGGCAAGCGTGAAAAACTGTTGGCAACAAATACTTGTTCTACCTCGGCCATAGTTGCGTCTTTTGGCACAGCTACCACATTAACACGAGGGGTAAGTATATCTTCCACATCCAGATCATTAAATTCAATAGCCGAGCGGATCAGCTTCCCTTCTAGCGGATCTATATCTCCGTCAGCTTCTGCTTCATCCACGATTGTTAACAATTCTTCTTCTGTTGGGCTCTCGTGGTCGTTGATTGAAATCACCCTACTTATCACTTTGCGCCACAGCACAAAAAAGAAGCTTACCGGACGCAGTATGAATATAAAGAAACGTATTAAAGGCGAAGTGGCTATGGCAAAACGCAAAGGCGCTTCTTTTGCCAGGCTTTTAGGTGTAATTTCGCCGAATATCAGTACCAATGCCGACATAATTATAGTCGAGATTAGCACACCGTTGTGCGGAAAGATACGGGTGAATAACACGGTAGCTAAAGAAGCTGCTACAATATTTACGATATTGTTACCGATCAGGGTGGTAGAGAGCAAGCGGTCATAATCGTCCAGCAAGCTTAAGGTGCGTGAAGCCTTATTTTCACCCATATTCGACATAGCCTTTAGCCGCGAGCGGTTTAACCCTGTAAAAGCTGTTTCACTGGCTGAAAAATAGGCGCTGAGCAGCAATAATCCTAAAAGTATCAAGCCTGTGCTAAAAGCTGAATCATCCACCAAATACTCAACTCCCATAAGGGCGCCTCTAAATACCCACTCATCACCATCTTCGCTGCCCATTTTCCGCCTAGACTGCGTTGCTACGCTTCACGTAGCTTTAGGCTACGCTTCAGCTCCTCCGCCTTGCTAGGCGAAAAAATTGCTAGTGAATCTGGCTTTTTCGGAGTAAATCGAGGCGCCCATAAAATATTTTTATGATTAGACAAATTAAAAAACACGCAGAGAGACTTACCAAGCCTGCTGCACAGCGTGCATATAAAAGCCCTGTCTATTATTTCACTTTCATCTAAAGGAACGGGCGCCACTATTATACCAAGCCTCTCTTAAAGATATGAATTGATATTTGTAATTGTATCATAAGCCTGCATAAAAAGCAAGTGTGTGATGAAAGTTGATCATTTATATCTACCTTAATTTGCGCCAGAATTTTGATGACACTAAACTTTTCACCTTTATTCTTTGCCACTCTTGAGAAAGATAAGCCTGGTCGGGCGGGTAGTTTATTATGTCAATGCTCGGTAATATTAAAGGCGTAGCTCCGTCGGCTTGTTCGCATAATAACACTCTAATCAATTCATTTTCGCCGTTATTCACTATGTCTTGCCGTAAAGCTTCTAAACGGTTACTCCTGGGCAGGCAAAAATGACTGCGGCAAACAAAAGGGCGCGACTGCCAGTGCCTGCAACACTTTCTTTCTTTATCTAAAAACAGACAGGCGCCTTGTTCATCGCGGCGCAAAGCAATATCGATTATACCGTCTTGATCGATATATACCTCAGCAAAAGCCTGACATACCATGTGAGCCGGAAACTTACCGGCAGGTAATAATGTGGCTAAAGCGGGAATATCTAAAATGGTAAGCGGAGCGCGTTCATAGCAACAACCATCGCAACCAAGGCACTTATATAAATGTTTTTCCGCAAAATCGGATAAAGCTTCTAGCATATCGCCTATAGTGGCGTCGTCGCTTGTTAAGCGTAAATCATGCCCCAATTGATGTTCTTCTAAAGTAATCAAGAAGGCTTCCACCTTTGAATTACCCATAAAATCAGCCTCTTTTCTAATATGAGCATTCTGCATTATGCCGATAATTCCTGCAGAAATATATTTTATATTGTAAAATAAAGTTTACAATATATATACTTCATGAGAAAAGTATATAATAGAAGAAAAGGAGAAAAAAGGCTTGCGAAACACTATATTTTGTGGTACAATTATTATTAAGAGCTATATGCTCTTTTATTTAATATCGATAAATAATAAAGGAGTGGTCATGGTTTGGAGCAGGAATTATATGCAGAGTTGTTCGAAAACAGCAAAGACAACGGCAAAGTTAAGAATAATAAAAGTGTAAATGGCAATGGCAGTGAAGATTATGGCGCCGAGCAAATACAAATACTTGAGGGGCTTGAAGGCGTACGCCGTCGTCCCGGCATGTATATCGGTTCTACTGGTTCACGCGGGCTGCATCATCTGGTGTACGAAATAGTAGATAACAGTATCGACGAAGCCATGGCTGGCTTTTGCGATAGAATAGACGTAATTGTTCATGTTAACAATAGTATCACCGTGCAAGATAATGGGCGCGGTATTCCGGTAGATATACATGAAAAAACTGGAAAAAGTGCCTTAGAGGCCGCTTTGACCATGTTGCATGCCGGGGGCAAATTTGGCGGCGGCGGGTATAAGGTTTCCGGCGGCTTACATGGTGTGGGTATGAGCGTGGTCAATGCTCTCTCCGAACACTTAATGGTTAAAGTGGCTAGGGATGGTTATCTCTATCAACAAGAATACCGGCGCGGCAAACCAAATTACGATCTTAAACAAATTGGGGTTTCCGACAAACAAGGTACTACCATTACTTTCACTCCAGATTCCGAAGTTTTTGAGGAATTGATCTATTCAGGCGATATTTTAAAAAGTCGTCTGCGTGAACTGGCGTTTTTGAATAGCAATATTACAATAGAATTAACCGACGAACGCGATGGCAAAAAAAGAACTTATCATTACGGCGGCGGCATACGGGATTTCGTGGCTTATTTGAACAAAAATAAAGATACGGTCCACCCCATTGTTTATTTTGGCGGAGAAAAAGATGCCGTTAAAGTAGAAATTGCCCTGCAATATAATGATGGCTATACAGAAAACATTTATTCTTATGTGAATAATATCAATACCCATGAGGGCGGTACTCATGAAGTAGGTTTTAAAACGGCATTAACGCGGGTTATTAATGATTATGCCCGCCGCCTGAACATACTTAAAGAGAACAATGCCAATCTTTCCGGTGAAGATATTCGCGAAGGCATAACAGCTGTGATCAGCGTAAAAGTGGAAGAGCCGCAATTTGAAGGGCAAACAAAAACTAAGCTGGGTAATACCGAGGTGCGCAGCATAGTAGATAGCCTGGTAGGTGAAGGTGTAGGAACATTTTTAGAAGAGAATCCTGCTCAAGCGAGGCGTATTATTGAAAAAACTGTACAGGCGGCGCGCGCGCGCGAGGCAGCGCGTAAAGCCCGGGAACTAACCAGGCGTAAAAATGTTCTGGAAAAAACTTCGCTCCCCGGTAAACTAGCCGATTGTATTATGAAAGACCCTTCATTATCAGAACTCTATCTGGTGGAGGGAGACAGCGCCGGCGGCAGTGCCATAAATGGGCGGGATCGCCGTACTCAAGCCATTTTACCTTTGCGCGGTAAAATCCTCAATGTCGAAAAAGCCCGCTTAGATAAAATTTTAGGAAATGAGGAAATACGCGCCATGATCACTGCTATGGGTACGGGTATATCCGAAGATTTTGATATTGACAAAGCGCGCTATCATAAACTGGTAATAATGACAGACGCCGATGTTGACGGCGCACATATCCGCACCCTGCTCCTAACATTTTTCTTCCGCTACATGAGGCCTTTGGTAGAGGCAGGCTATGTGTATATAGCTCAGCCGCCTTTATATAAGGTGTGGGCTAAGCGGGGCAAAGAAACGCATTATTTCTATGATGATACTGCTTTAGAACGCTTCTTTACCGATAAAAAGCGTGAACAATATGAAACCAGCCGCTACAAAGGCTTAGGGGAAATGAACCCAGATCAATTATGGGAAACCACTATGAACCCGGAAAACCGTACTATGTTAAGGGTCTCCCTGGACGACGCTGTAGCTGCCGAAGACATTTTCACTATTCTTATGGGTGATAAAGTAGAACCACGCAGGGAATTCATTCAAAAGAATGCACAATACGTGAAGAATCTGGATGTGTGATATTAATAAATTAGGAGAGTGGTAAAAGTTGGATTCATTATTTGACGGCAGAATTTTAAACAGAAATTTAGAAGAGGAAATGCGCGAATCTTATATCGATTATTCCATGAGCGTGATTGTAGGGCGGGCGCTGCCCGATGTGCGCGACGGCTTAAAACCCGTACATCGGCGCATCCTTTATTCTATGTTCGATATGGGCATTACCCCAGATAAAACACATAAGAAATCCGCCCGTGTAGTGGGCGAAGTGCTTGGTAAATATCATCCACACGGCGAATCTTCCATCTACGATTCTTTAGTACGTATGGCCCAGGATTTTTCCATGCGTTATATGCCGGTAGATGGTCAGGGAAATTTTGGCTCGGTGGATGGGCACCGCGCCGCAGCCATGCGCTATACAGAAGTGCGTTTACGCCATTTTGCTATGGAATTGATGGCGGATATAAATAAAGATACAGTAGATTTTGTTGATAATTACGACGGCTTAGAAAAAGAACCAACTGTATTGCCCAGCCGCCTGCCCAATCTTTTGGTCAACGGATCTTCTGGCATAGCTGTGGGCATGGCTACCAATATCCCTCCTCATAATCTTAACGAGGTAATAGAAGCACTGGTATTGCTAATAGATAATCCTGCGGCAACCCTCGAGGATATAATGGATAAAATTAGCGGGCCAGATTTCCCCACAGCCGGCATTATTATGGGAACAGCTGGTATCCGCGAAGCTTATAAGAGCGGGCGTGGTTCCCTAAAGCTGCGCGCGCGCGCGGTGATAGAACAAATGAGCAATGGCAAGCAACGTATTGTGGTCACTGAGCTGCCTTATCAAGTTAACAAGGCGATGTTAATAGAAAAAATCGCCGACTTAGTTCAGGAGAAAAAAGTTGAGGACATTACAGACCTGCGCGATGAAAGCGACAAAGACGGTTTACGTGTGGTTATTGAGGTAAAGCGCGATGCCAACGCTAATGTGGTGCTCAATAATCTTTATAAACATACACAGCTGCAAACCAGTTTTGGCATTATCATGTTGGCGCTGGTAAAAGGTGTGCCGCAGGTGTTGAATATTAAGGAGATGCTTGCCCATTATCTGACCCATCAGCGAGAGATCATAGTCCGCCGATCCAGATTTGAATTAGCAAAAGCGGAAGCCCGTGCCCATATTGTAGAGGGATTAAAAATTGCCCTGGATTTTATTGATGAAGTGATCGCCACCATCCGCTCTTCCCATAGCGATGCCAAAGAAAAGCTCATGGAACGCTTCAATCTCTCCGAGCTTCAGGCGCAAGCTATTTTAGAAATGCGTTTACGCGCCTTGCAGGGCATGGAACGAGAAAAACTGGATGCCGAATATAAAGAATTGATTAAAACAATAGCCTATTTAACAGAGGTTTTGGCTAATAATAAATTGGTTATGTTTATTATTAAAGACGAATTGATTAAGATGCAGGAAAAATACGGAGATCACCGCCGCACTATTATCACGCGTGACGACAGCGAATTAACCACCGAAGATCTCATAGCCGAAGAAGATATGGTAATTACCATCTCTAATAGTGGTTATATTAAACGCTTGAATGCTAACACCTATCGCCAGCAAAAACGAGGTGGACGCGGTGTTACCGCTATGACCACTAAACAAGAAGATTTTGTTGAACAGCTCTTCATTACCACAACCCATCATTATCTAATGGTATTCACACAAAAAGGGCGGGTTTACCGGCTTAAAGTACATGAGATACCAGAGGCGGGGCGGCAAGCCAAAGGCACCGCTATTGTTAATCTGCTTTCTTTAGCAGGCAGCGATACTATACAA